>JACCSP010000340.1 GCA_013812905.1 Pyrinomonadaceae bacterium | reverse complement strand
TCAATCATGGCGACCAACCCCTTGCATTCAACCATACCAAGCGCTTCTTCCATGGCTTATCTTCTCCAGCGCTCAGGCAAATCGTTTTGCAACTCCTGTCACCCGCGCGCAGAATATCATAACTTTTCTGGCATTTAACTAGTTCCTTAATGAGTGAATAGGCGCTGGAATTCGTCCGCCGCGCTGGATAAAACCTGCTGAGGAGAAAAGACTCGCTGCCATAACAGGTGCGCTGCCCAGCAGACCCCCGAACTCGACCATTTCGCCCACCTCACGGCCCGGCACCGGAATAATGCGCACGGCTGTGGTCTTGTTATTCATTACCCCGATAGCCATCTCATCAGCAACGATTGCAGCGATGGTTTCTGCTGAAGTAGACCCAGGCACCGCCACCATATCGATACCAACCGAACAGACGCTGGTCCAAGCCTCCAGTTTGTCCAGTGAGAGGGCGCCTAATTGCACGGCTTCGATCATGCCGGCATCTTCAGACACCGGAATGAAAGCGCCACTCATACCACCCACCGATCCGCTGGCCATTGCACCGCCCTTTTTCACGGCGTCGGTAAGAAGCGCCAGGGCGGCTGTAGTTCCGTGAGCGCCGGCGCGCTCGAACCCCATCGCTTCGATAATGTTGGCCACTGAATCCCCAGGCACAGGCGTAGGCGCGAGTGATAAATCAATGATGCCGAACGGCAAACTCAACCTGCGCGCGGCTTCTCGACCCACCAGTTCTCCGGCGCGTGCGAGCTTGAACGAGACTTTCTTGATGATCTCAGCTAACTCCTGCAGTGGCAAATTCGCAGGGGCGTGTCTAACTGCGTAATTCACCACGCCAGGGCCCGAGACCCCAACGTTAATAACTGCTTCCGGCTCTCCGACACCGTGAAAGGCGCCAGCCATAAAGGGGTTGTCTTCGACGGCGTTGGCGAAACAAACGAACTTGGCGCAAGCAATTCCCCCTCGTTCGCTCGTGCGCTCGGCAGCGTCTTTGATTATGATCCCGACCTGCCGAACCGCGTCCATGTTGATGCCCGCCCGGGTAGTCGCCACATTCACTGACGAGCACAAACGTTCGGTACTGGCTAAAGCTTCGGGAATGGAATTTAGGAATTCAGTCTCTGAGTTGGTGGCACCCTTATGCACGAGGGCAGAGTAGCCGCCGATGAAATCGACGCCTACCATTTCGGCCGCTTCATCGATAGCGCGTGCCAGTCGCACCGGGTTGCCCGTGGAGGCTTCCGAAATCATTGAAACTGGTGTGACCGCGATCCTTTTGTTGGCGACCCGAATTCCAATCTCCTCGCCGATTTCATCGACCGTGCGGACCAACTTGCCCGCGACGCGTCTGATTTTTTCCCGAATGCGCTCAGCCGACCTCTCGATCGACTCGCTGGTGCAATCTCGCAAACTCAATCCCAGCGTGACGGTCCGCACGTCGAGATGCTCCATCTCGGTCATGGCCACAGTCTGCAGGATTTCGGCTTGTGAATATTCCATAAATGGGTGTCAGGTATCGGGTGTCAGGTGCCAGTAAGTGTGGGTATCGGATGCGGTTTCAGGACAGGTCCAGCATTCTAGTTCAAGGAATACTTTTCTGAATTCTTACCCTGACACCTGACACCCGGTACCTGGCACCTGAACTAAGTTATCAATTCGCTCAGCAGCAACAAGAATAGAAACAAGATAAACAATACAGCTGCGACAAGCACGAAGCGTAAGCTCGGATCGTATGCTGCTTCATCCATCACCGCGCTGGAAATCCGGCGGAACTTCTCAACCCGATTGGGCCCGTCGTGTTCAACCACTTCGCGTGGCCGCGGACCGGCGGTGTGAACCATGCCGACTGTTGCTTGCCTTGGCTGGTTACGGGAAGTGGAGGGCGAGGTCGATGCAGCGGTTGGTGGGAGTACCGTCTTTTCAGGATTCACAGACTTGCTTGCCGCCGATCTGGACGTGTCTGCAGTTAAAAAGTCAGGCGTTAGCGCCTCGACATCTTTCGCTTCGTTGGCCGCGTTCGACTTCGGCGTAAATGGCTTGCCGCATTGGGGGCAAAAACTCGCGCGTACCCGAATGGATACGCCGCAGGAACGACAACGACGGGCAATCTCGGGTTCAGGCATATCGCGAATCGTAAATGGTAGATGGTAGATGGTACATGGTAAGCGATAACGGAGGTGGGATAACTCGATGAAAGCGATTTTCCAACTAGTCGGGTACCTGCCATTTACATTTATTCACCATTCACTAGACTCGGTGCATCGCATTAAAGAGGTCTTCGCGCTGCGCGTAGATGCGCACTCCAAGTTTCCCGCCTTCCAGTTTCAAACGTTCTTTCAACTCGGTCGCGCTTTCCCGTGCGCGCGAAGTGTCTGCGATGATTACCATCGCAAATTTTCGCTGAACTACTGTTTGATTGATGTCCACGATGCTGCATTCGGCAGCCGCCAGTATTTGGGCTACGGCGGCCACGATGCCTGGGTGGTCGACGCCGAAAACTGAAATGACCATGCGATCCGAAGAGCCTTCGCGCGACTCCGACGAGATGCTTCCAGTTGTGGGGAAGGATTGCGAAGTAGCGAGGCTAGCGCCGTTGGTGCCCAGGAATGGTTCGACCTCGCGGTAGATATCCGTGACTAGTTGCTCAACCGTCTGCTCTTCTGTTCCCCCACCCAAACGGCTATAGACCGCCCGAGTTATTTGGTAAATCAAATCTTCATTGGCCATTGGTTACATTGACGATTGCCAATTTCCTTTCCCAATGCCGATCCTGGAAAGCGAAGAGCCGTCTCCCATTCTCCGAAGGGCAATCGGCAATGGTTCAAGGTCTTCTGTTGTCTCTGGCTAATTCTTTGGCGGCGTCGCGCATCTCCTCGGAAACCGAGTCTTGTATATCAACTCGATCGACAATGCCGACAACCGCGGCTTCTATTGCCATGTCCTGGTTTCCGATCGCCGAGCGCGCCGCTTTTCCGTAGGCGCACATCACCATTTCGCCGGCACCCGCTCCCAACCTGTCAGCAACCACTACGATGTTGCGAGTAGGCTCCTTGTCGAGGTCGTACGGATGCACAACCAGAAATCGTACGCCTTCGAGATCCGGCGATTTCTTGGTAGACCAAACTGTGCCTACAACTTTGGCTAGAAACATATTCGGGTATCGGGTGCCAGATGCCGGGTGTCGGGAGTCAAAAAACTGACACCTGGCCCCCGTCACTGACACCTGCCTTCAAGCTTTCGTAAAAACTTCCCCAGGCTCGCCAATGTCGCGCGCAGCCGGCGTGATAATTGTCTTCGCGTTGATGTAGATCCTTTCACCCTTTTGAATTGCGCGGCGCACATCATCCTCGCTCACAAAATCTACTGCGCTGCGCCCATTGCTAGCCGTGGTCGAGGCTCGAACAGAAGTAGTATCCTGTGGACCGGACCGCTCGCCGTTGCCTGTGGGGGTTCGGCTGCTGTCTCGCTCACCTGAACGGGAGCCTGAATACATACTCCCTGCTTCAGCTTCAATCGGTCGCGGCGCCGGCGCCGGCGGCGACGACTGCTCAAGTTCCTCGGGCCGGCGTCCAGCCAGGAATCGATCCACAATAGCTGCAATCTCTTCGCGATTAATCTTACCGCCGCTCGGCGAAACTACGGGGTGTCGAACAGGAGCCGGACCACGCGGCGGCTGCGCGGGTTGGCTGGTCTGCCGGACCGTTAACGCCGGTCGAGTGCTCTTAACTGGCCTTGTTTCGAAAGCAACGCGTTTGATGTCCATCAGGTGGAGAGGAGAAACATTGTCAGAGGTAACGTTCCCCCCCCAGGAGCCGCAACCCAATGTCATCGAGGGTGGCAATCCCGTGGAAAATCCAATTGCCCCGTGCGTCGTCGGTGTGTTGACAGTTATCCGCGAAGCGGGCAACTCGCTTCCCACTCGGATCGCAACCTCACGCGAGCGTGTGTGAAGGCCGGCGGTGTGGCCCATGCCTCCATAATGCAGAACTTCCTGGCTTCGTTCCGTTCCCTGCTTTATTCCATCCACCACATAAAAAGCGAGAATCGGGGACAACTTTTCCATGGATAACGGAAAGTCGCGTCCCACTCCGCCCACATCGGCAATTAAGCAGCGAGTTCCCGGCGGCACTCCGAGCCCTGCCATCTTAGCAATTACTTCCACCGAACGTCCCACGATAGCTGGATTCAAGGAGCGCTGCGGCGTGGCGACAATCTTGGCGAGTTGATCGGCTTCGGAGTTGGAAAGGAAATAGCCGCCTTGTGCTTTGAATTGTTCGCGGACAACCTTCTCGATTGGCGCGTCACAAATAACAGCCTGCTCGGAGGCACAAATTGTTCCGTTATCGAAACATTTGCTTGTCAGCACATCCTGTACCGCCTTGGGCACATCAGCCGTCTGTTCAATAAAGCTCGGAACATTTCCCGGCCCGACGCCGAAAGCCGGCTTACCTGACGAGTAAGCAGCGCGAACAAGTCCGATGCCGCCGGTCGCTAGAATCACGGCAGTCTGCTTGCTCTTCATCAGGGTTTCGGTACCCTCGATGGTGGCAGTGGCCATGCAGCCAATTGCTTCGGCTGGCAATCCTTCTTTAATACCCGCTTCTCGCATCACTCGTGCTGATTCATTGATGCAACGGGCAGCGGAAGGATGTGGCGAGAGCACGATTGCGTTACGAGATTTGACCGCGATGAGTATTTTGAAGATGGCAGTGGAGGTGGGATTGGTTGAGGGGATGATTCCGGCTACAACTCCGCGTGGGCTGGCGATCTCGACTACGTCTTTCGTCTCGGACACAACACCGACAGTACGTAACCCGCGGAAGTAGTTCCAAACGTCTTCAGCCGCGAACCGGTTCTTCTCTCGCTTGTCATCGGCAACACCAAAACCAGTCTCTTCGACGGCCAAGGCTCCCAAGCGAGCCGCCTCTCGCAATGCGGCGCGGGCCATTGCCTCGCAGATGCGATCAATCTTGCCCTGATCGAAGCGCGCCACCTCGGCCTGGGCTTTGTGAGCAGCCTCAACTAGATCACGTGCCTGCTGTACCGAGACAAGATCTTTATCCTCCGACATAGACAACCTCCGCGAACGATTTCCAATCGCCAATTGCCGATTGCCGATTCAAAGCAAAGGCGAGCGGTCCTTCAATCGGCAATTGGCAATTGGAAATCGGCAATCGAAGACTACCGCGCTCGCTCCTTGCTTCCTTCCCGTGCGCCGGCCTGAAGAGAACGGCCTTGTTCACCCTGTCCGAGCTGCCCTCGCGCCCCACCCTGCAGCGAACGCTCATCGGGGCTCAGTCCGGTTCTCCCGTCAACTGGAAGAACTCGCTCGACCTCTGCGTGCGGACGCGGGATTACGTGGACGCTGATTAACTCACCCACCCGCCGAGCTGCAGCCGCTCCTGCGTCAGTTGCGGCCTTTACTGCTCCCACGTCTCCACGAACGAAAATAGTTACGTAGCCGGCGCCTATATATTCTTTTCCCAGGAGCTGAACGTTGGCAGCTTTTACCATCGCATCTGCAGCCTCCACAGCCCCGACGAAACCTTTGGTTTCAATCATTCCAAGCGCTTCTAAAGGCATTCCTGTGTCCTCACTTTTCTATTGTAGAAATTAAGGTGACTCAATCGGATTACTGCCGTCAACCTATCACCGCAGGCGCGAAGAATCAAGAGAGGCCGCTTTTGGAGTAGCCTAAGTTTGACACCGTTTAGCATCGCAAGATATATTGCGCCTAAGAGTTAAGTTTGTCTTACACGTTGGCTAGACAACGCGAACGATGCCCGGGAAACCGATCAAGGTTTGTTCTGCCCAGGAGCATCGTTAAGGTTACAACCAACCGAGCAGGCGCATGGGCTGAAGCGGATTGGTAATGGCAGCTACTATTGGTGAACAGTTGCGACTCACGCGCGAAGAGCGTGGCATTCCGCTACGAGAAATTTCCGACGAAACACGCATCTCCATTCATTATCTCGAAGCCATCGAATCAAACGATTACAAACGCCTGCCTGGGGGAATTTTCAACCGGAGTTTCGTGAGGGCTTACGCGCGCAGCATTGGGTATGACGAGAAAGAAGCCGTCGAAGGATACTCGCGTTACATGCGCGAAAAAGGTGACACCGGCGACGATGTTGCAACCACTCCCCATTATTCGAAAGTCTATACCGACGCGACCGCAACGCGCTCCCCGATTCTGACTGTAGTTCTGGCAATATTAATCCTGGGTTTATTAACTCTGGGAGCACTTGCTGCGCTGCACTGGTATCAGCGCCGCTCGACGATGTTACTTCGCCCGGCTTTGCCATCAGTGGCTTCTGTGAGCGGACACCTCGGCCACGCCCTGGCCCGCCATCGATGTGGGTTTTTGTAAAGCTGATTACGAAACTATCCTGCAATAGTATTAGTTGCGACTGGACGGGGGGTCCCAAGCGGCAGCCCGCTTGGGGTGGTGGTGTGTTGTACCGAGAGGCGCACTGCCGAAGCTTGTGCGACACTTGTGCCAACTCCGTGAATAAAGCGACTGCCCGCTGCGGAAGTAGCGGGCAGTTTCTGTTTTCGTCGGACGCTTATCTTCATTGCGAAATTTCATTTCGAGTATCAAGGAGTAGTACGCACCACTATGATTTCGGCTAACATTCCAGAAGGCCTCACTTTTGATGATGTCCTCTTACTCCCCTCGCGTTCTGACGTGCTGCCTTCTGAAACTGACACCTCGACACAGTTCACCCGCAATATCAGATTACAGATCCCGCTCTGTTCGGCGGCTATGGATACTGTAACTCAGGCCACGCTCGCCATTGCTTTGGCCCAGCAGGGCGGCATTGGTGTCATTCATAAGAACATGAGTATTGAGCGTCAGGCGGAGGAAGTGGACAAAGTAAAACGATCCGAATCAGGCATGATCGTAGATCCGGTGACGATTCGGCCAGACCGGCCCGTGCGCGAAGCTTTGCTGGTGATGGAGACTTATCACATCAGCGGTGTGCCGGTGGTCGATCAGGACGGGCACCTCGTCGGTATCATTACGAACCGCGACTTGCGCTTTGAAACTAGGTTCGACATTCCCGTTTCCGAAGTGATGACCAAGCAGCCCCTGGTCACCGTTCCCGTCGGCACTACCCTCGAACAGGCGAAGGCGGTTCTCCAAAGGCACCGCATCGAGAAGCTGCTCGTGGTTGACGATGACAAACGGATCAAGGGCCTGATCACGGTCAAAGATATTCAAAAGGCAATCAAATATCCGACAGCCGCCAAAGATAACCTTGGCCGTTTGCGGGTAGCGGCCGCGATCGGAGCAACCGGCGATTTCCGCGAACGCGCGGATGAGTTGGTAAAGGCCCGGGTTGATTGTCTGGTTGTGGATACAGCCCACGGTCATTCGTCACGGGTAATCAACGCCGTTCACGAGATTAAGCGTAGACATCCGAACACAGATCTGGTCGCCGGCAACATCGGCACTGCGGAGGGAGCGCAGGAATTGATCGAGGCTGGAGTAGACGCTATTAAGGTCGGCATCGGTCCGGGATCAATTTGTACGACTCGTGTAGTCACCGGCGCCGGGGTGCCACAAATCACGGCCATCCAGTCGTGTGTAAGAGCAGCCCAGGGTAGTGGAGTCCCGGTGATCTCGGATGGCGGAGTGAAATTCTCCGGGGATGTAGCGAAAGCCATCGCTGCGGGCGCCGACATCGTGATGATTGGTTCCCTTTTTGCCGGGACGGAGGAGGCTCCCGGCGAGGTGATTCTTTTCCAAGGTCGATCCTTCAAAACATACCGGGGCATGGGCTCAATTGGGGCGATGCGCGAAGGCTCCCGCGACAGGTACGCTCAGGAGATGGCTGAGAGCGAGGCGAAGCTCGTTCCCGAGGGTATCGAAGGCCGCGTTGCTTATAAAGGCACGATCGCTGAGATGACGACACAATTAGTGGGTGGCTTGCGTTCGGGCATGGGCTACACAGGGTGTCGCACCATAAGAGAATTTCAGGATAAGAGTCAGTTCATTCGCATCACTTCCGCCGGACTCCGCGAGTCGCACGTTCACGACGTGATTATCACGAAGGAAGCGCC
This sequence comes from Pyrinomonadaceae bacterium, assembly GCA_013812905.1. Classification (GTDB taxonomy): domain Bacteria; phylum Acidobacteriota; class Blastocatellia; order Pyrinomonadales; family Pyrinomonadaceae; genus PSRF01. The sequence continues at coordinate 2,422 of JACCSP010000340.1, read as the reverse complement.
AAACTACCGGCTAGAATAGACCTCTCCTCCTGATACCTCGAATCTGTGCTTGGCGTTTCACGATGCCTTTGTAAGTTAGCGACTGTTCTGTTAGGAAATTGCAGGTGCAAAGCGCGTGCCCCCGCTCCAGTGTAGCGCCGTCAACTTTGTTTTCCTTAAAAACTACACCGGACCAAACCTCTAGTCCGGATTATTCATGAGCTGCGGTGTTTTTAAGTAAGCCTGCGGCAGCAGGCGAAAGCATAACTGGACGTGAGCCCGAGCCCGCTGCAAAACCAAGGAGTCCGATGCGAAGGCAGCCCACAGCGCGAACCAATGGCACGGCGAGCATTAATCGGACATGTGTCAGTTCCACCTGCACCTTTCACACACTGCTCTCTGCGCAATCATTGGTAAATCAACTGGCGAGAACGCGACTGGACACGGCATCTTATTTGCCCAGTTATCGACACGGCACATGACTACTCGCAAGGCGATCCTTATTTTAAATCCAAAGACTGGCCGGTACGCATCGCGACGACTGCCGGCCATCGAAGATATCTGCTCGCAGTTAAGTTCAGAAGGACTCGAAGTAGAATTGGTGGCCACCAGGGGGCCGGGCGATGCGACTCGAATCGCTGCCGAGGCGGCCCGGAAAAGCATCGGCGACGTAATTGTTGCCGGAGGCGACGGAACGATCAACGAGGCGCTTCAGGGATTGGTCGGTACGCCCGCCCGATTGGGAATCCTGCCCCGCGGCACAGCTAACGTGCTCGCTCGCGAACTCGGCTTACCACTTGACTGCCGTCGCGCCGCTGGTGTGATCGTTCACGGCAATAGACTGCGTGTTCATGTGGGTTGTGCATTTGATGAAAGGAGCGGCTCAAAAAGATATTTTCTATTGATGGCCGGCATCGGTCTCGATGCCTCGGTCGTTCGTCGCGTGCATCCCGGACTTAAGAAGCGATTTGGTAAAGGGGCCTTCTGGTTTTCTGGTCTCAGCTATCTGGCACACTGGAAGCCTAAACCCTTCCAGATAGAAGTCGAAGGACGAAGTTTCACTGCCACGTTCGTCACGATCGGCAAGGCGGCCAGCTATGGCGGCGATCTTGCAGTCACACCCCGGGCTCAACTCGACCGACCGGATTTCGAGATCTGCGTCATCGAGACCCATAGCCGCCTGCGTTATCTCTATCTGCTCTCGCACGCGATGCGTAGTGGCTTCCCTCAGGGCGGCCGTGGCGTTCACTTTCTTCGCGCGACGCGAGCGCGTGCAACGGGTGAAGTGGCAGTGCAAGTGGATGGGGAGTTTATAGGAAACCTGCCGATGACCTTCGAGATCGCCGCTGAGGCGATCGAAGTGATCGTCCCTTAGGAAATTCGAAACTCGAAACTGCTATTCTCCTTTAAGCCACGCCGCACGCAGCGCTTTCTGACCTACGGTCGCATCTTTCATTTCTTCAATCCGATACTCGAAGCGATCCATAGCGCCGAGTACGAGTGTGGTCCGTAGCGTTCGGCGATCCCGCTTAAATGAAATCGGCGCACGATCGCCCTGCTTGAAGCGGTTGAGAGTGCTCAGCCAATCCTTGTTCATAACCTTTTTCCCGTCGATCGTGAGGATCTCGTCGCCAGGTTGGAGTCCCGCATCTTCAGCGGCCGAACCATTGATGACATTCCCGATAATAGCGCTTCCTGGGGTCCCGACATTTACCGTAATGCCGCTATAGTGCTCGCTTTCTCGTTGTTGAACCAGATGCAAGCCTACATAGCTCAGCGCCTCGTCGTAAGGCAGCACGTCAACGCCCCGGACGTGTCTGGTAAAGAAATCATCAAAACGAATTCCAGAAACCTCCGATACGACGCGCTGAAATTCCGCTGAGCGATAGCCTCGTCCTCGAAGATAGTAAGTTGCATTCGGGCTGTTCAAATAGAACTCGTCATACATTCGGCGCATCACGTCGTCTAGCGACTTCTTGCCATCCGTTCTTCCACGGATTAAGAGATCCAGGACCAGGCCTAATAGTTCTCCTTTGGGGTAATAGCTGATTGAAGTGTTAGCCAGATTGGTGCGTTGGATGTGTTGGGCCCGATCGATGAAGGGCGCTATGAGAGAAGACTCCTCCGCGCTCGTCAGCCGGCTGCCCGGAGCATTTTCGATGTTGTTGATGGTCTCGCTTTCGCGGGACAGGAAGCGCGACTCGTCCCAAATTTCCGCGCGCTTTATCATCAGATGGCCGTAGTAGTTTGTCAGACCTTCAGCTATCCAGAGGCTGCGCGTGTTTGCGGGTCGAGTGAAATCCCAGGGACCTAATTCGATCGGTCGCAGGCGTTTTACATTCCAGACATGAAAGAACTCGTGGGCCACCGTGCCCAGGGTACTCTCGTACACCCCCGGCTCGGCGAGCGCTCCGGGCTGAATGATCTGCGTTGAGGTTAGGTG
>JACCSP010000336.1 GCA_013812905.1 Pyrinomonadaceae bacterium | reverse complement strand
GAGCGATCCTCGCCGACGCGCGGTCCGGTTGAAAGATGAAAGGCGTAGATGTTGTTGGTCCCGTATTCCTCGATGATAGAAACGATATTCTGGCGTAGACCGGTCAAAATAGAGGCGATGATTATGGCGGTCATTACTCCAATCACAATTCCCAGCACGGTGAGAAAGCTGCGGAACTTGTGCGCGCGCACGCTATCCAGCGCCATCGCCAGCGTTTCGCGTAAAACAGATTTGGATGACTTCAGTTTCATCTAACCTTCAATCAAAGTCACAAAGAGAACCACCACTATTGGATTATTAACCCGGGTTCCTCATTCTTCTCCCCCGCATCACCGCATCTCTATCTACGTAGCCTGCGTTAGGGCCAGGATCGGATCGAGTCGAGCCGCTTTGAATGCCGGATAGATGCCGGCAATCATCCCGATGGCCGTCGATACGACAATTGCCAGTAGAATGTAGCCGAGTGTGATGGTCATCGTGATCGACGCCAGGGTCGTGATTAATTGAGTGACACCCCACGCCAGCAGTAACCCGAGGATCCCCCCCAAAGCGCAAAGGATGGCTGACTCGATCAGAAATTGGAGCAAAATTTGTTTCCTGGTTGCGCCGACCGCTTTGCGCAAACCCACCTCAAAAGTTCTCTCGGTAACACTAACCAGCATGATATTCATCACCACGATGCCGCCCACCACGAGCGTGATCAGAGTAATCGGGACGACAACTGCGGCAATGCTGCCAGTAAACTGATCGATCTGATTGTTGAGTTCTTCGACATTAACAACCCCGAAATCGTCCTCTTCATTCCCCTTCAGTCCATGCTTGTTTCTCAGGGCTACGCGCGCGTCTTCAAGTGCCCCCTGAAATGTTTCACGGTTGTCCGTCTTTCCGTGTATCTGAAGGTTGTTGCGGCCGAAGATCTGCATTTGCGTGGTGACCGGAAGATAAACATGGCGGTCAAAAGAATCGCCAAAAAATGAGCCACGCTTTTCTTCAACACCTACTATCCGCATCGGCAAACCACGAACCTTCAGTATCTTGCCCAACGCATTCGTATGGGGGAAAAACTTCTCCTTTATGTCGGCGCCCAGGACGCACACCATCGCCGATCGCTCGACTTCATCGGGCCAAATGAATCTACCGTCCTCAATAGTCTTATCCTCGATGTCTACCATGTTAGCGCTGACGCCCATGATGCGCGCGCCTGGAAACTCGATTCCATCCTGTTTGAGATCCGTTCCACCGTTAGACTGAGCCCCCACGTCGCTGCAGGAGCCGCAGTGGTCGCGCACCCACTCATAATCTTCCCAGTTGAGGTTCTTGTTGCGCCGGTTTCGGCGCTCAAACTCCTCATCTGACATCCGGCCGTGAAAGGCCATGCGTGCGATCATGAAATGGTTGCTGCCCAGGACCTTGCTCACTCTTTCGACGACGTAGGTATTGAGCCCGCTGATCGAGGCCCCGACCACCACCACCGAAGCAACGCCGATGATGATGCCAATCAGAGTTAAAAAAGCGCGCAGTTTGTGGGCGAAGATCGACTGCAGAGCAATCTTCAGGGCATCAGAATAGAAAGAGAAAAAGGCTTTCATATTTTAGGCTTGGTGCGACGGCAACCCGCGTATTTTGCTGTACGACTGATTCCGCGAGAATGTTTATCGGCAATCCTCGCGGTACAGTTCCCCACTTCGTAGCCTGTCTATCCATATAAGGGCGGAGCAGGTCACACTCCGTTAACGTGAAAGCCTGAGACTTATTAACAGTCAGGTCAGTTCGCCGGCCGGCTGGGCGGTTCGTTTGAGCGCAAATTTGTCTGCACAGCGGATTCGACCGGTCACCTGACTCACCACAGACATGGTGACGACTGAGGCGCATAGTAATTAGTCTGCACCCACGGCAACCTGGTGAGGTGGTTCCAGGTTAACGTCCGGAAAAGAACCCCGGCCGAAGAACACGTGCCATGCAAACTGGTTGAGTATTGGCAGCCGCAAACTTGCGCAGGCCAGTTCCATCAAAGCGGGTTGACGTGCGGTCGCCACAATCCGGCGCATCCACAATCGCGAAGTGAATCGAGCCCGAAAGAGTTCCCCGGAGTATGAGCCGAGCACTTGTGGGTTTTGCGAGTCGAGAAAATCCGCGACGACCTTCGCTGCGAGGGTTGAGAGCCGCATGGCCGGATCAAGCCCCCCTGCCGTCAGCGGCGAGACGGCCCCGGCAGCATCACCAACAAGTAATCCGTGCCGGCTTGCGATGTTTCGCAACACCCCGCCGACCGGAATGCGTCCGCCACGACGTTCGATCTGTTTTGCGTGCCGCAGATCTATAATTTCACCTAAACCGGCACGGAATTTCTCCAGGGCTTGAGTTGGATCAAACATCCCCGGGTAACCACCGACTCCGATATGAGCCTCTTCGCCGTCGTGAGCGATCCAGGCGAGATAGCCGGGCGCTATTTCCGGATCCAGAAAACAATGGAGACGCGGAGGGCCTTCCAGAGGAACATTAGCAAGCACGTCTTCCACACCAACGATCCACTCACGATTGGATTCCAGCTGAAGCTGTCGCGCCACTCTTGAGTTAGACCCGTCAGCGCCGACGAGGTAGCGGGTTTTCACCCACCTGGCAGAACAACGGCTGTCCAGACGGATCACAAGTTGATCTTTCAGCAGACTATGGCCGGCATAGCGTGTTTCAGGCATCCAGTCGACACCCGCACACCGGCAATGGTCTGTGTAGAGACGGCCCATGCGTCCGATACGGAACTCGTCGTGGGGACTGCGGAGTTCTAATGAGCGGCGTGCCGGCGAATACAGGGTGACATGCCGCAACGGGGGTCCCAGACAGTCGGCGGGAATATCAAAATCCTCGAGCGTCCGGCGCACGAAAATGCCAGTAGTGTGAATCGACTTTCCAGGAAAGTTTCGATCGACCAGCAGCACTCCTAATCCCTGCCGGCCAAGTACACGTGCGCATTGCAAACCGGCCAAGCCGGCGCCGATGATGACTACGTCATACGCTTTCATGGAAGATTGCTTTCGCCCGGTGCAAGGGTTGGCCAGCTCATGTTTACAGCTGAAAGCGAGTTTTCTTATGCAGCGGACTGTTTTCGTGGCCGATTATGAATCGAGTGAGCCACTCGCCCTCATTCAAAAGCAGCGTTGGGCTCGCGACGTTTACTGGCAGATCGAAAACTAGCTTGGTTGTATAGGTCTCGCCCGGCCGGAGGGCTTCGGTGAATGGAGTCCCGGGGTCCTCGGTCTGCGCCAGGGCTTTGGCGCCACTTTCCGAGGGCCAATACTTACGTCCTTGAGCGTCAACGACCGTCCCGAGTCGACTATTTGGCGTGAGGGTCCCGTTCCCTCTGGTTGAGCTGACGGTGTTTTCATCAAAACGAGTCTTGATCGTTACGATGTTGTATTGGCCGGCGGCCGTCGACTGGTTCGGGCCGTTACCCAGTGTTTTGGTTTGCTGAACGTCGAGAATTGAATAAGCGAGGTGGCAGTCGATTTCGCAGAAGTGTTTTTCCTGACCGCGGGCAAGTACCCTCTCGCTACTTGTAAACGAGAATAGCAGCAAGAACCCGACATAGATTGCGGCGACCGTAGCGATCGCGCTGACGACGACCTTCGTCCCGGCTAACTCTCCTTTGATGACCGTGTAGAGAAAGATCAGGCCAGCAACTAAAAAGAGCAGCCCGGTGCCTAGAAAAGCCATTGCTCCAATGGGGGCTGCGAGATTCACATTTGTGAACATTTTCAGTTCCTCCTTAGCTAATGTTATTCAGCATTTACGGTAAAGAGCTTTGTAATGCAAAGCCAGAGGGTAAAAAAAAGGGGCACTCCCCGTTTAGCGATTCCGCATTTGTTGAATTAACGTTTCCATATGATTCAGATAACTTTCCAAAGCCCGCCGCCCCGCCTGGGTCAACTTGTATTCGGTCTTCGGGACGCGGTTATCAAAAGACTTGGTGCAAGTAATGTATCCGGCATCTTCCAGCTTGCGCGCGTGCACACTGAGATTTCCGTCAGTTGTGTTCATAAAGCTCTTAAGGTCACTGAAACTCAAAGACTCGTTCGCGGCCAGCGCGCTGACGATCCCGAGACGAAGTCGTTCATGAATCAGCCGATCCAACTCGGGCGCAAGACTTCTGGTCTTGGAGCCTTTGAGTTCGCGTAGGCCACTTGTAGCCTGATGGTGCTTTTTATGTGTTGCTTGCTTTAGCGCAGAGTGTTTAGCCACCAAACCTCCTTGCGATGATGGACCCAAAAACAATGTGAAGCGCTCCGAAGCCGGCCGCCAGAAACCAATTCGCCATGGCCGGAGGGGAGAAAAGTGCGATTGCGCCCAACGTCATGAAGCAAAGCCCCATGATCGGCACGATACGCACGGAGAACATCCCTCCGGTGACTACTCCAGTTCCATAAAGCAACAACCAAACACCGGGGATCGCGTTAGTCAAACCCGCCTGATAGAGCACGACGGTTAGCAGGCCGCCCACAAAGATCGGGGGTGAGAGACTAAAGGCCACCTTGCGACCGGGTCCTGACAGAAGCGGCATCTGCGCCGCCCGCGCTTTTCGATCCATCGACCAACCCGCAATCAGGAGGGAAACCACCGCTTCGGCAATCCAGACTGCCAGCCAACCCTTGAAGGATGACTGCCGGGCGGAGAGGAAAGCTGAAATAAGCGCCGTGACTCCAATCGCTACCTGGCCCCAACCGGAAATTCCGGTGAATGCTGACGCGCGCTCCATCGTCTCGCGGATGTATCGCAGGTTGTCCATGGCGCGTTCGTGCAGCGCCGGCGGGCGATCTGTCTCAGGCGGAACCAAGCGAATTAAGCTCATCGCGAAGAATATAGCCGGCCGATTCTAGGATTGTCAAGTGCTTTGCAAGACAAAGCGACAAGGCATGAAATTAGGAAAACGCTCGTCAACCTCCGTAACGGCTTTGCCGCCCGATGTGAGGCGGTGGCTATGCCCCGCCGTATAAGGTCCTCCTGAATTTCGGGGGCTATGCCCCCCGAGGGGCGCAGCCCCAGTAAGCAGAGAACAGCCTTGACGGAAGGGCGTAGTCCATCCTCACAACAGGCGGCGAAGCCGTAACCAAGATCCGAGGTCCATTTCTTGGTCTCAGATAAAGGGATAAACCCTGAAACAGTGGAGTAGCCCAAGTAATACTTGGTAGCTAGCCGGCGGGCACAAGGTTCGCTGGATGTCTATTCCTATGCCAGAGTCAGAGCTTCTTGAACAAGTGTGGCTTGCTCGGCCTGGTGGATAGCATATGAACCGGTGGCGGGGCTCGCTGATGCAGAACGTCCGATATAAATCGGCCGGTCGCAAGCCGCGAGAAGTCTTTCCAAAAGCGGTTCAACGAAGGTCCAACCGCCCATGTTCTTTGGTTCTTCCTGCGCCCAAACCATTTGTTTCGCGTTTGGATATCCGGCAATCACCTCGCGCAGACGCTGCATGGGAAACGGATAGAATTGCTCTACCCTCACGATCGATACGCGCTTTTCCTCCGACTTCCTGCGCGCTTCCATGAGATCGTAGAAAACCTTGCCGCTACACAGAACCACCCGCTCAACCGACGATGAGTCCTTAATTTCAACATCGTCTATCATGGGATTGAACCCGCCACTAGTAAGCTGGTCGAGGGACGATGCGGCAGCGGGTAGTCGCAATAAGCTCTTCGGTGTCATCACAATCAAGGGGCGTTCACCGCCTGGTCGTGTTTGTCTTCTCAGAAGATGGAAGTACTGGGCGGGGGTCGTCGGGTAACAGACCTGGAGGTTATTCTCGGCGCACATCTGCAGGAACCGTTCCAGGCGCGCGCTCGAGTGTTCGGGTCCTTGTCCTTCATAACCATGAGGCAGGAGCAAGGTTAGTCGAGATGTTTGCCTCCACTTGTCCTCCGACGCTGCGATATATTGATCGATGATGGTTTGGGCGCCGTTCCCAAAATCGCCAAACTGGGCTTCCCAAATAACGAGGGCGTCAGCCGCTACTACCGAGTAACCATATTCGAAACCCAGCACACCCTCTTCCGATAGTGAGCTATCGAAAACTTCGAATCGCGCCTCCGGATTTGCCTCCGAGCGTAACTCGGACAGCGGCGCCCACTGCTTGCCGGTCTGCGTGTCATACAAAACAGCGTGGCGCTGGCTAAATGTGCCACGGCCCGAATCCTGTCCGCTCAAGCGCACCCGTGTTCCGTCCATAACCAGCGATCCGAAGGCGGCGGCCTCGGCAAAAGCCCAGTCGATGGGCAATGCGCTTTCGCCCATTTTCGCGCGGCGAGCAAGTTGACCCACCATCTTCGGATTGATATTGAAGCCCTCAGGCACCACTGCAATCTTCCGGGCGACCTTCCTAATGACCTCGGCGTCGACGCCCGTATCGACGACGACCGACCCATCCATCTCTTCAACCGGAGGCGACGGTTGCTTTGGCTGTTGCTGAGAGACAATGCCTTTTGCTCGGGCGAGCGCGTCTTCATAACGCCGCACGCGTTCTTCAATCAAAGCACTCAGCTCAGCTTCGTCAATCACCCCTTCCTTGATCAGTCGGTTCGCATAGATCGCCCGAACACCGGGGTGAGCTTTTACGCGCGCGTACATCAGTGGCTGGGTGTAACTCGGCTCATCAGTCTCGTTATGTCCGAGTTTGCGAAATCCGACAACATCGAGCACCACATCTTTATTAAACTCTTGCCGGTATTCCAGGGCGATCTGAAGTGCGCGGTAGGCGGCTTCCGGGTCGTCACTGTTGATATGAAAGATTGGCAACTGAGTCATCCGCGCCACGTCGGTTGAATAAATGGTGGAGCGCCCGGCCTCCGGCGACGTGGTAAAACCAATTTGATTATTGATGATGATGTGAATCGTGCCTCCGGTGCGATAGCCTTTGAGGTCAGCGAGATTCAAGGTCTCCATCACAACACCTTGCCCGGCGAAAGCGGCATCGCCGTGCAGCAGCACCGGCAAAGCCTTGTCGACTACTTCGTCACGAGAGGCGCCCAACCTGTCTTGCATGACATCCTGCTTCGCCCGAACCATTCCTTCCACGACTGGGTCGACGGCTTCCAAGTGACTGGGATTGGGAGAAAGCGTGAGACTGACCTTCCGTCCCCCTGCGGTCAGACGTTCTCCGACCGCACCCTGGTGATACTTGACGTCACCCTCATCGGCCGGAAATGACGGATGAATCGACCCTTCAAACGACGCAAAGATGCGCTCGCAAAACTTGCCAATGACATTCGCCAACACATTCAAACGCCCCCGATGGGCCATGCCCAGGGTGATATCTTCGACGCCGCGATCCGAGGCATCTTCAATCAAGCGATCCAGCAAGGGAATGATGGTCTCGCAGCCCTCGAGTGAGAATCGCTTCTGACCGAGATACTTGGTGTGCAGAAAACGCTCAAACTGTTCGGCTGAGATCAGTTTCCACAAAAGCTGTTTCTTGATTTCGGCGGACAGCGGCTCGGGGCTAACAAAATGCCTGCGGATTTGGTCGCGAATCCAGATCTTCTGTTCCTTGCTCTGAATATGACGATACTCAGTTGCCACCTTTCCACAATAGGCGCGTTGCAGGATGTCAAGAATCTGGCGGAGCGTTGCGCTTTCAGTGCCCGCCAATCCGCCGGTAATGAACACTCGATCCAGATCCCAGATTGTCAGTCCGTAGGTTTCTATATCCAGCTCAGGATGATAGAGCACCGGCATCGCGTGGAGCGGGTCTACATCGGCAATCAAGTGCCCGCGTACGCGATAGGCATTGATCAGCTCTATCACCTTGGCTTCTTTGATCGTCTGCTCGCGGGCGTGGTCGCCCGGAGTGAAAAATGGATTGCGGTCGAGACTCCAGCGCAGAGGAGGATAGGGAATCCCCACGTCGGAAAAGATTCCAGTAAAAAACTCGTGTTGTCCAATTAGCACCTCGTGAACCCTTGCGAGGAAGGCGCCGGATTCTGCACCCTGAATGATGCGATGGTCGTAGGTACTGCTAATCGTAATCGCCTTGCTGATGCCCAATTGCGACAAGGCTTCGGGCGCCATTGCCTGATATTCAGCGGGATACTCGATCGCCCCAGTCGCAATGATTACTGATTGCCCGGCCATCAGCCGCGGTGTGGAGGCAACGGTACCGATTGTTCCGGGGTTGGTAAGCGAGATGGTTGTCCCGTGAAAATCAGCTAGCTGCAGTTTCCCTTCCCGCGCTTGCTTTACCACGCTGTCATAAGCCTGTAGAAACTCAGAAAAGCGCAGCTTATTCGCGTTCTTTATGTTGGGGACCAGGAGACTTCGCGTCCCATCCTTCTTCTCCACATCGATCGCCACACCCAGATTAACGCTCTCACGGCGCAGACGCACCGGCTTACCATCAACTACTTCATA
>JACCSP010000333.1 GCA_013812905.1 Pyrinomonadaceae bacterium | reverse complement strand
GAAGAGAAAGTATTGGCGCAGCTCCTCCTCAGTCAGCAAGTCGGGTGATTTATGATAATGTTCGGCGAGTTGGGCGGGGTCCCCACGCGGGCAGCCCGCGTGGGGTGCTTAGCGCACCGCTCTCGTGTACGCCTCCTGCGTTCGCTCCGAGAGACCTCGGAGCTGCAGACACTCGATCATTCTCTTTCGCAGTTCAGTCATGGTTACACCTCCAGATAGAAATGGTTGAAGAGCCCGAATAAGTTTCCTGGACAGAATCTCAGGCTGTTTACAGAAGTGTAGCTGGACGGGACTTGCGATTGAGAATGATCGGGTTATTAGAGATATGGCGGGAGCGTGCTTGATCTGCGCGTAGCGCTTAGTTCAACAAAGCCTTGCAGCTGACGGCGGCTTTCCATATTTCAGGAGACAATCGAATTGGGCGCGCTTTGCCGATGAAGATTGGATCTGACGAAATGACTTTACATCTTGCCCGAATAGGCGGGTTAATAATTTTACTCGTTTTGTGTACGTTTTATCCTTTCCTCCCCGGAGAGTACGATGGCTTAGCGGTGCCGCTATCGGCGCTGGCTCAGACGTTTGCGATGGTCGGACTGCTGCTCGTTCCGGTAGGAGTCTTGTGGCTAGCATATGAATTGCGAAAGCGAGCGCGCAGAAAGAGGAATCTCCCAACAAAAGCGCGAGGAAGCTACTTCGCGCTCGCTTCAATGGTCGCGTCTTCGATTGTCGCCATTGCCGTTTCTCTCGGCGCGTTTATGGGCAGGAGCCTTTCTTTGGGTTTTCTTACACTAGCTCTGTGGCTTTACATCGTCTTAAGACTTATGCCCAGATTGAAGTTGTTGAAAAAGGCGGAAGCCGAGAACTTAAATCCTGCGCCGCTTTATCTAGTTTTCATACCTAGCGTCGTGTTCATCCTTCAAATAACGCTTGCCGCTCCCGCAAGGGAGTTCAGCAGAAACCGCGCAATCGCGCAGAGCGCAGAATTGATGAAGGACATCGAGGAGTTCCATACACGGCATGGACGTTATCCGAGTTTTCTGCAGGCCGTTAACAAAGACTATCATCCGTCTGTTGTCGGCATCGAGCAATTTCATTACGCGCCTAACGGAGATGCATACAATTTGTTCTTTGAGCAGCCTACATTCCTGTTCGATTTCGGTATCAGAGAGATCGTGATGTACAACAAGCTTGACGAGCATCTCATGATGAGTCACGCCGCGTGGATTCTTACGGGGGCATCAGAAGAGCTGGAAGCACGGCAGGGATGGCATACCGTCCATAAAGCCTCAAGCCCGCATTGGAAATACTTTTGGTTTGATTGACTCATGCCGCGCCGCCTACGACATGCACCCGACCGCGAATAGCGCGGCCTTCATCCGTTAGCTTGGATGCTTGATACGTTGTGTGCGCGGCGGGTGATGCCGGGCGTTCGACGGCTTCCTAATGAGGACAATCGTGAACAGAAATATTGCCACTATACTTCTGTGTCTGCTGTTAACTATTTCCGTTTACGCTCAGCTTCCAAATGACACTACTGACGTAACGGTGAGCCGCATCAGGAAAGTAGCAAAGCCGGCTGCGTCGAAGAGTAAGTCGGCGATTGAAATCACACTTTCCCGCGGTTTTCGGGTCCGTGTATGTCGGAGGCTTGTATTATTGTCTCCAAATTGGAAAGCTTCGGGCTCTCCCTGGTGGTGTCGGGCCGCCCCACAATCGTACTCTCGTTTTTGTAGTGAGCAGCAACGACTGGAAGCAGCTCCAGAACGGCGATCCGCCTGCTCACTTGGGGTTGTATACAGCCCGCCGTTTATGAATCAATAAAGCCGTTCGCTCATTTGAATAAGAAGTTGCTGGGGAGGAAGTAGCGGAGCGTGGGAATGATGAAAGTTGGATGCTCTTTCTAATCCGCCGTCCAACGACAGCGCTTGCAGCTGACAAGGAATATGAACTTTCCGGCGGAAACGTCATTCCGTTCGGCACATATGCGTTGGCAAAATCGGGCAAACGACACGAGGCGCGGGCCGCCCTGAAAGAACTTTTAAAATTCTCCGCGACGAAATACGTTCCGCCTTACAACATCGCGTTGATTTACAACGCCTTGGAGATGCACGACGACGCGCTTAGATGGTTGGAAAAAGGCTACGAACAGCGCGACCCAAAAATGACGTCTCTCAAAGTCGAACCGAAATGGAACAATCTCCGAAACGAACCGCGTTTTATTGATTTGATGAAACGCATGAAACTTCAATAGTAAAATGAGAAGCCTATATATATTCACATTATGAAACATATCTTTGCGGCTTTGATCCTTATGGTTGCCGCTTCATCTCCTATCATCGCTCAGACCGGCCCCGCCAAAGCGGTTAATGCCGCCGAGCAAGAGATCGTGGCGTTAGAGAAGAAGTGGAACGCTGCTATCCAATGCCAGGATGTAGGGCAGACGGGACAGTTCCTCGCCGACAGTTATTTCTTAGCCGTCGCCGTGCTGGGTCAGCCCTTGCAAGTTGTCCCAAAGGAACGTTGGCTGGAGAATTTGAAGTTCTACAAGATTCACTCTCACAGCATTGACGACATAAAGGTCCGTGTGTACGGCGATACGGCTGTGGTCCTGATGCTTTATACACAGAAGGCCACTGTCGGGCGCACACCTAGAGATCGCAGCGGACAATTCCTGATAACTGATATATGGGTGAAGCAGGCGGGTGGCTGGCGTGTCGCCGAGCGCCATTCCAGCCGACCCGAGCAGCCGCCGGTGCCTCAACCCAAGTCGTAACTTTGGGCTACGGGCGCTCCTGACAACGCCATGCGGCCGACCGCGAATAGCGTTGCCTTCATGCGCGAGACGCCCGGAATCAAAGTCTCGTCGCGGCGGCTGCTGCCGGGTGGTAGGCCGCAGCAATCGTGCTACTTCACGCTGGGGGGAGGACGTGCGATGAGTATGGCTGATAACAAACGTATCGTTCAGGCCTTCTATGACGCGGCCAACCGCGGGGATACGGAGGGCTTCCTGGGTCAGTTGGCCGACGACGTCAGATGGACGAACATCGGGTCCACAAAATACTCAGGGACCTGCGTCGGCAAGAGCGATCTGACGGCAAGGCTTCTCGGACCACTATTCGGCCAACTGAAGGCCGGCATCGCCGCCACGGTTCACAATATGATCGCGGAAGCCGATTACGTGGCGGTCCAGCTGAGCGGGCAGTCAGAGACGAAGGACGGGCGGCCCTACAACAATACCTACTGCCATGTGTTCAGAATCCGCGACGGCAAGATTAGCGAAGTGACGGAGTACCTAGACACCGAGTTGGTGACCGCGGTCTTTGGCGCATGAGGAGCCGCTGGCCGAGGCCTCGCGGCCTAACAACGCATGCATCCGACGCCCCTCACGAAGTCCTTCATGATAGTTGAAAGTGGGCGCGGGTGATGACTGGCGTTAGGTGGCCTGTTGAGTGAACGATACTTTAGGAGGACAACATATGTTTTTAGTTGAGCGTTCGTATATTTTCGGCGTTCTCGTCGTGGCTCTGAATGCTTTGACGGCAACAGTTGCACAAGCGCAGGTAAACAGCAAAGATACACGCGACCACAGGCTCTTTCCGTGTCTGGAGGATGGGCTGAATCAAACAAGTTCGGTTGTCTTCTTCTCGCTAAGAAGGAAGTCGCACGATTCCGGAAGGAGCACTCTTCTGGCATCTGAATAAGTTTCTGACGAGAGAGGCCGCTGAAGCTGCTAAAGGGCAGACCAGCATGGTGGTTGAAGCAAAGGGTCAAATCTGGCTCTTCAGCTTCGGCACAAAGAGCGCAAAGCCCAAGAAGGGGAAACACGTCGCCAGCGTCGGGCCGCTTCAGTTGACCTCCGACAAATTGCCTCCGGCTAAGTCATACGAAATAGTGGCTTACCTCGCAGTGATGCCGCCGAACGAGTACACCCGAGTTCATACGCACCTGGGGCCTGAGGCTTGGTACAGTGTCTGGAGACTCCGGCGGGAGCCATGAAAGTTCGGGCGGGGGACGGCATGTTGCGCCGCCCACGACGCCGATGAGATTGACCAATAACGGCTCGTCCACCCGCCGCGCCCTTTTCCTCGTCATACACGACGCCGCTCAACCGTGGAACATTCCCACCGAGGAGTGGAAGCCGGCTGGCGCATGTGATCGGTAGGTTGGTGGCATTGACAAACCGCGTTACCCGAATGAACGGTCGGGGCGATAGCATTTCTCCCAAGTAACTTTGTCCCCTCAGCTTGGATGCTGATCGCGCGCCGCAGCTGAAGCGAGGCGTTGGCCCCAAGAAAGGAGATCATCTTGATCGCAAAGGTTCTTATGGTTTTCAGTGCGAGCATCATCCTTACACTCGGTGTCGTGCATCTCGTTTATACGTTTTGGGGCCCAAAGCTCACACCGCGTGACCCTGCGTTGCAGGTCAGCATGAGCCAAATTTCACCAGTCATCACAAGAGAAACAACCATGTGGCGAGCCTGGGTCGGCTTCAATGCCAGTCACAGCATGGGGGCAATTCTATTCGGCTTAATTTACGGCTTTCTGGCAATAGCCCATAGCCCCTTGCTGTTCCAATCGCCGTTCCTACTCATTGTTGGGCTGGCAATGCTTGGTGGCTTTTTTGCGCTCGGCAAGGTTTATTGGTTCAGCGTTCCGTTCACCGGCATCAGCATTTCATTGGCCTGCTATGTCGCGAGCATCGCAGCGTCGCGGGCCTAACAAGGCGCTCAGAGGCACCGGCTCAAACTGGGAGCAAATTCTATGAAGGCTTATGTCATGACCACTGGCGCGGTGTTTGGCCTGCTCGTTGTGGCGCACATCTGGCGTGTCATCGAAGAAGGTCCAGCCTTGGCGAAGGACCCGTTGTACATTGTCATTACCATTGCCGCGGCGGCTCTCTGTCTTTGGGCTTGGCGCTTATTCTGGCTCATGTCACGTTCGTGATACGAAGAAGAAGGCGCGTTTAATGGTTGAGCGCCAGCGCAGGCAGCAGAAAGCGCGGTTTGATCGGAGGGCGCCGGCTAACAAGCTTGCAGCTGACGCCTCGATGGCAAGCTTCTCAGACATCTTTCTTAAGCGTAGGCATTCAATCAAAAGGAGCGGGCAGAAAGTTAATGGAAGCGGTGATCGAACGCGCAAGCGGAAGCGCGGGCATCCGCTTGGTGCAGGACTCTTACAACACGGCTTCGCTTTCGCTTTACGCCAGCTTAGGCTTCGATGTGAAAGAGCCGCTGGTGATGATGGAAGGTGAACTTCAAGGCGATATTGCTTCGGGAACAGAAGTTCGTCCGATCAAAGATGAAGACTTTCGAGTATGCGCTGAATTGTGCCGAAAAGCCCACGGCTTCGAGCGCACTGGCGAGCTGAAAAACACTCCGCCGTTTTTGACATCTTTTGTCGCCGTGCGCGACGGGCGCGTTACCGCCTACGCCTCCGCGCCGCATTTCTGGGCTTTGAATCATGCCATTGCCGAAAGCGAAGAAGATATGCAGGCTTTGTTGACGGGCGCAGGAAACTTGAGCAACGGACAGCCCATCTCGTTTCTGTTGCCGACGCGCCAGAGTGATTTGTTTCGCTGGTGTTTGAAAAAAGGAACGCGCGTCATCAAGCCGATGACGCTGATGGCAATGGGCGAGTACCAAGAACCACGCAGCTGTTATTTGCCGTCAGTAGGCTATTAAGCTCAACGGTGGTCCATGGCTGACTCTCCTTTGTCGTGGCTTGCGTGGTAGTCTTAAAGCAGGATCAGTAGGCCACTCGCGCGAATGACGCCCAGCCACTTCATGCAATCTCTCAAGAAACATTATTCCTTCAGATGCTGTTCGCGCGCCGCAGCAGGCGCAGCGCTCGGCGGCTTAGTTCACAGCTAGATGAAGAACAAGATGATAAAACGAATATTGATGATTGCCGTTCTTACCGTGCTTTTGTGCGGTGCGGCAAACGCTCAAATCTATCGTGTGGCGCAAATGAATGCCGAGCAGATTCGCGCCCTCGACAAACAAAAAACCGTTGTCATACTTCCCGGCGGCGTGCTTGAACAACACGGACCGCATCTTCCGTCGTTTACCGACGGCTACTCAAACGAATGGCTGACCGAACGGCTGGCGGAAGCGATCGTCGCGCGTCCCGGTTGGACTGTACTTGTCTTTCCGATAACGCCTCTCGGTCACGCCGGGGCGAACGAGATTGGCGGGAAGTATGTTTTTCCCGGCACTTATTCAATTCGCAGGACCACGCTTCGAGCGGTCCTTATGGATCTAGCCACCGAACTCGGCGAGCAGGGATTTCGCCGGATTTTCGTGATGCACGCTCACGGCTCGCCATTTCACAATCAAATGTTAGACCAAGCCGGAGATTACTTCCGCGATACGTATGGCGGAAGAATGGTTAATTTACATGGACTCCAACCTCGACCGGAACAATTATCTAAACAGAAACTAGCACCACCTAAGTTGAGTTTATCTGCGTTAGAAAGCAAAGAGAATGGTTTGTTAGACGTTCATGCCGGATTGGATGAAACGAGCCGTTTGATGTTCTTGCGACCAGACCTAGTTAACCCTAGCTACCGTACGCTTCCGCCGTTTGCCGCCAATAGCCTGGTTGAGCTATTCCAAATAGCCAAAGCTCCGAATTGGCTAGGCTACCTCGGTTCTCCACGTTTGGCGACGGCTACTTACGGCGCACAATTGCAGCAGTATCGCGCAATGCAGAACAGTACTTTAGCAATTGCAATCTTGGACGGCCTAGATGAGAGAGAGATTCCCCGTTACGCAGATTTTATGTTGAATGACAAAACGGTAGTGAGAGAACTTGAGAGGTCGACCAAATACGAGGCGGAGATTGAACGAAAACAACGAGAATGGATGAAGAAAAAAGGAATCGAGTAAGTCTCAACTCGTGCCGCCGCCGAAACGTACTTAAGAATTGGTGCGGCGCGTTGTGCGAATGGGAGGAATGACGGAAGAGGAAGTGTGCGGGTGGGTGATCCCGGTCGTTGTGCGGCTGATTGTTGAGTCCTGTACATCATGCTAAAGAGAATAATGGTTCTGTTATTTGTAGCATGTGCTGCCGAGATGATGTGCGCTTGCCGCGACAGAGGCGCTGAGCTGGAACAAGCATTGATTAGAACTGTCAAGCAAGGCTCCGGTACGGTATTCCGCATGCGTGATCTCACGCCATTCGAGTGGGAGCGCGTGTACGTCATCCAGCCATATACGCCGCCCGAAACAATCAACCAGAAACTTGGGTTCGAGTGGGCAGGAGCAAAGCGAAGCGCCATTCAGTCTATTGACACGATTAGGCTCTTGGTGTTTGTCAAAGCTAAGAAGGTAGTGGCAGCAGTAGAGTATAAAGTATGGAACGGTTTCTTTGAGGGAGACGGAGGCCGTGGTTACAGTATCGAAGAGGCTACGTTTGTAGTGGAAGAGGAGGAAGACCGAGGCGAGAAGGCGCTGATAATCAGAAGAGTGTCTTAATCCAGCCCGCGCCGCATAATAATTCTTTCGACCCGACGGCTCGATAGCATCTCTTCATCGTGGGTTTATCCTTCCCGCGTTGAATGCCTCTCGCTCGGCGCGGGTTTAATGCAGGCTTTCGCCAAATTCGTGCAAAGCATTCGGCACTAATTTAATGACTGTCCGCACGTGAGCTTTGCACCAGAACTCCCGCCGCTTCGACATCCATCGGCTTAAAGAAAAAATATCCCTGCCCGTATGGGCATTGCAGCGCTTTAAGGCGCGCCAGTTGTTCTCTCGTCTCGACTCCTTCCGCAATCACCTCCACTCCCAGATTGCGCGCCAGCATGATGATGGTTTGCACGATCTCATCGCTCTCAATGCCGTCCATCCGACTGACAAACGAGCGGTCGATCTTCAAGGCCCCGACCGAAAAGTTGTGCAAGTAGCTCAGTGACGAATAGCCGGTGCCGAAGTCATCGATGTACATCTCGACGCCGAGCTTTCTCAGCTGCATTAGCGTATCGGTAACTGTTAGAGTGTTCTCCATCATCACGCTTTCCGTAATCTCCAGTTTCAACCAGCTTGGATCAACCCCGGTTTCATGCAGAATCTCGTTAATCTGCTGGATCAGTTCAGGCTGCAGAAACTGCTTGCTCGAGAGGTTTACGCTTACCGGCAACGGAGCGGAGGCGGCGGGCAGCTTCTGCCACTGACTCAACTGGCGACAGACTTCCCCAAGCACCCATCGGCCAAGCTGGATGATTAGTCCGGTCTCTTCCGCGACCCCGATGAACTTCGCTGGCGGCACCAGCCCGCGGTCGGGGTGCTGCCACCGTACCAACGCCTCAAAGCCACTGACACGGTTGCTCTCCAAAAATACGATTGGCTGGTAGTGCAGAATAAACTCCCCGCGCTTGATGGCTTGCCACAAGTCAGTCTCCAAGCTTAGACGTTCTGTGGCCCGGGCGTGCATCTTCTGATCGAACAACTCGTAACGCGCACAGCCTGCTGCTTTAGCACGGTACATCGCCGTGTCGGCGTCGCGCAAAAGGTCTGACGGTTTGGAATAATTCCCCGCCGCACCCAGCGCTATTCCGATGCTCGCGGTGCTGAACACTTCGTGGTCGCGGAGGCGGTAGGGTTGCGATAATTCCTTCTGGAACCGCTCGACCACGCGGATCACTTCCGAGTCGTCCTTGATGTCCTCCAGCAGGATCGTGAACTCATCGCCGCCGAAGCGCGCGACCGTGTCGCCCGGACGCAAAGTGTCTTTCATTCGTCGTGCAATCGCGACCAGCAGCTCGTCGCCGACGATGTGGCCGAGGCTGTCGTTGATCAGTTTGAAGCGATCAAGGTCGAGCAGAAGCACTCCGAAGAGGCGTTCCTCGCGTCGCCTTGCGCGCGCCATCGCCATTTCCAAGTGATCCAAAAACAACGCGCGGTTCGGCAGGCCTGTCAGCGGATCATGAAAGGCGTCATGCCTTCGCGCGGTGATCTCTATTTGTAAAGCATTGTTCGCTTCTGACAACTCGCCGGTGCGCTCCTTCACCCGGTCTTCGAGTTCGTTTTTAACCCGGCGCAAGTCTTCTTCCGCCCGCTTGCGCTCAGTGATGTCCTCGATGGCCAGCAGGATCAACTCCGCGCGGTCACCCCCTTGTGCGAGACGGCGGGCGTTCAGGACCATCGTCATCGGCCCGATGCGCTCAAAATCGTGCTCGACCTCGAAGTCCTGAAACTGATTGTTCTTCGGCAGAATCTCTTCCAGCAGCGCCCGCAAGCCGGGGATGTCCCACTGACGGTTGCCCAGATCAAAGACAAGATGGTTCTCCGTCTCTTCGGGCGTGACCTGAAAGTCCTCATAGAAAGACCGATTCGCCCTCAACACACGCAGATTCCCGTCGAGGACGATCAACGGCTCGCGCACTGTCTCGATGATGGCTTCGTTGAAATCGCGGGCGTCCTTGATCTCCCCCGCGCTTTGTTTGAGCGCGTCAATGCTAACCAAAACGAGAACTGCGCCGTCAATCTTGTTATCCAGCGTCTTGTAAGGCCGAATGCGCATCGAATACCAGCACCCCTGCCTATCCTGCACCTCTCGCTCTATGATACTGACGGTGTCGATCACCTCGGCAATCAATTCCTCCAAATCGGGAACATTGATGTTAGGCTTGCTGTCGCCGATGAGTCGCCCGACATCGGTCTGGATTAAACTCAGAACTTTTTCCGCCTCCGGCGTGAAGCGCCGGATCCGCAGGTCACGGCCCAGTATCACGATGGGTAGGCTCACGCTGCTGAACAAATTGCTCTGGTCGTCGTTGAGAACAGTCAGTTCCAGAATCCGGTTTTGCAGTTCATCGTTGAGCGTCGCCAACTCTTCGTTGCCGGATTCAAGCTCTTCTTTGGCGGTCTCCATCTCTTCATTGATGCTCTGCAACTCCTCGTTGCTCGACTGATTTTCTTCGTTGGCGGATTGGAGTTCTTCGTTGGCGGCTTCATGCTGCTCGACGAGCGATTGCATATATTCCCGTGTGGCGGTCAGCTCCTGTTGCAAGCGTGCCAGGTCACGATCTTCGGTGTTCTGCTTCGTTGTAACTTTGGCTTTGCGTATCTCAGGCGCGCTTGGGACAAGCGTGGAGGCTTCGTGTCCGACAGGCTCAAATAAAACCAGAAAGCTGCGCCCATTTGCCGCGGAACCCTTGATCGGAATCACCTCCAGATTAACCTCACGGAATTCGCCGTCGTGGCTAATCCGCACGCCCTCCTTTCTGATCGTCGCATCAGCCTTCTTCGCCTTCTGGATCGCCGTGCGCAACGGCAGCATCAAGCCTTCGCGCGCCATCTTCAACAAATTGAGGGTTGCATTCCCCGAAGGCGACTCAAGATACTTTGCCGTTGAGCCGCGAAATTGCAAGATGTCCATCTCGGCGTTGATGATGACGCTCGCCGGGGAGTACCGGGCTAGGAGAATTCGGTCGGCCTCTTTCCCCGTGTCGTGCCCGCCCCGAATCTGCTCTCTCACATAGTCTTTCTTCCAGCCGGCGCTGGCCCTTTCATGCCCGGCATCGCCACGCGCAGCTTGAAAGTGCACTGGGGTCGCGGTCAGTTTCTTCGAATAGAAGCGGTGCTTGTTCTCCTCCGGCGTAAACAAATCGGAGGCTGAGCCGGGCGTCTCCGAAGAGCCGAGCCAGAGAATGCCCGTCGGCTTGAGGGCGTAATGGAGCGTCGGCAGCACCCGCTTCTGCGCTACCGGTTCAAGGTAGATCAGCAGATTGCGGCAACTGATTAAATCCAGACGCGAGAAGGGCGGATCGGTGATGACGTTCTGCCGCGCGAACACCACCATGTCGCGTAGCGGCTTGCTGATGCGGTAGCCGCCGTCCCCCTCAGTGAAGAAACGGCGCAGGCGCTCCGGCGAGACGTCCTCCGTGATGTCCTTCGGGTAAAGTCCGAAGCGCGCTTTCTCAATGCCCCTGTCGCTGAGGTCGGTGGCGAAAATCTGGACGGGGACGTGATCCGCATGGTCTCCCGCAAACTCGACGAAGGACATGGCGATGGAGTAGGCTTCCTGCCCGGTAGAGCACCCCAGCACCCAGACCCTGACCGGGTCATCCGGCGTGCGCTGCTGGACGACCTTCGGCAGAATTTTCTCTTTGAAAACCTCGAACGTTTCCGGGTTGCGGAAAAAACTGGTCACGTTGATCAGGATGTCCTGATAGAGCGCTTCGACTTCCACCCCGTTCTCACGAAGGAATTTGGCGTAATCCTCCCTGCTCTCAAGCTTGTTCAGCACCATGCGCCGCGTGATGCGCCGGTTCAGCGTGTTGGCTTTGTAGTCGGTGAAGTCAACGCCGGTGGACTTTCGCAGCAGCGCCAGAATATTCTGGAAGCCATTCCTGCCTGTGGGTTGGGCTTCCTCCTCAACAGGTGTGGTGGCGGCGGGAGGAGAAGTGACATATGGGTGACGGCTGATCCGCGCTAACTCTTTGGCAATGCCTTCGGGCGTGAGAATAAAATCTACGTGCCCGGCGGCAGCAGCGCTGCGCGGCATACCGTCGTACTTGGCTGATTTCGCATCCTGCGCAAAGGTGATCCCCCCCTCGGCCTTGATCGCTTCCAATCCCAGCGTGCCGTCGGACGCCGTCCCCGAAAGAATCACGCCGATGGGCCGGTGGCTCTGGTCTTCCGAGAGCGAGCGCAGGAAATAGTCGATGGGCCGGTGCAGCCCGGGCGCTTCCTCGCGCGGCAGAAGGCGTAACACGCCACCCTCGATTGCCATGTTCGTATTGCGCGGAATGACGTAAACGTGATTGGGTTCGGCTCTCGTCCCGTCGGTGACCTCGCTCACAGGAATCCTTGTGCTTCGGGAAAGCAGTTCTGTCAGGATACTTTCGTGCGTCGGGTCGAGATGCTGCACCAGCACGAAGGCCATCCCGGTATCCACTGGCAGATGCTCAAGAAACTGCCTGAACGCTTCGAGGCCGCCGGCGGACGCGCCGATTCCGACTACCGGGAAAGACTCGTTTCCGGCCGGCGAACTCTCAGAACGCTTTCCCGCCGGGGTTGACTTGGACTGAGCAACAGACTTGGAGCGAGGCTGCCGACCAGATTTCTGCTTCGCCGACGTCGCCCGCTCGCCCGCCTTTTTAGCCGGAGAATCCTCCACTGGTGGCCGCGGGCGTTTGGTCCTCGCAGGCGATTCGGTCGGAGCTGATTTTTTTTGATTCACGTGATTCCCCCTGAGAGCAACCGCTGCCCGCGAGTGGCGCGTGTCACCAGTGGCCCTTCCTTTCAAACCTCAATTAGCTTCACCACTTGCTGCTAAACATGCGAAGCAATCTCGCGCTGTTTTACGCGCAGCAATATACAGCATCCGGCGCCGGGACGACGAAGGCACTTGGTTTTCTCTAATCCTTTCCGTAGTATCTTTCAGGTTGTTGCTGTTGGGCGGGCAGCCGCTCAATTCCGGCGTTCGGTTTCTTGCCCTTGCCGACTCCATTATGAAAGTAACCGCATGGACCATACACGGACGAACACCCTGGGCCGCCTGATACTCCTTTGCCTTTTGATTTTTGCTTCGATAACTATGGCGGGTGCCCAAGATGCGGCAAAGCCCCAGACCGAAACGAAAGCCGCGCCCTCGGCTAGCGGTGTTCGAGGTGCTTTGTGGAGTGATATTCCGCAGCGCATTGATATAGACGCGAGGTACTTATTTTATTTACACGGAAGGATTATCGAGAACCAAGGAGTCAAGGCTGTTAGCCCGAGATTTGGGGCGTATGAGTACGAAACAATATTACAAACTTTCGTTGATAATGGCTTCATCGTAATTAGCGAACCGCGTCCAAACGGCACTGACGTGCAGCAGTACGCCGCGAAAGTAGTGAGGCAAATCTATTCTCTGCTTGAGGCTGGAGTTGCCCCACAGAAAATTACAGTTGTAGGCGCGTCAAAGGGCGGATCAATAGCCGCTGCCACGTCTGCCCAGCTTAGAAACAGAGACGTGACTTTTGTACTTCTAGCCGCGTGCGGCAACTCGCATTTGTATGGAAATATTCTGTCAGTCTGGGATTATCGAGATGATACGGGGGCGGCAACGTGTAAAAGATCCTTTGCCCAGGCCGCCGGTGTGAATAGGCACAAAGAAGTTGAGGTAAGACTCGGCTTAGGTCATGGCATCTTATATCGGCCTCTAAAAGAATGGGTTGACCTTGTGATTGAATGGGCAAATCAAAAATAAAGGTTATACGGTCAACAGCCAGAATATCGCCGATTTCCAAAGCGGCTTTGCCTGCTATTGAGGACTGATACACATCCGTAATTTTGAAGCTTCTGCCCTCGGAAACAACATTGAATCCGAAAAAAATCGAAATCGGTCGGGATATTCATCTGCTCCGAAGGCTCAAGGATTACTCGTTTGCGCGAGTAGTCAATACCTATAGAAAAAGCGCAAGCCCGACCAGAGCTTGCGCCTTCTAAACCCGTCATAGGTTTTACTCGTTAAATCTCACTGCATCGTTACGGAAGACCCAAGATGCCTCCCAGGATACTCCCGACGCCATTTCGTCTGCCGCCGGAATTTCGACTGTTGTAAGCCTCATCGTAGCCGCGTTGATAGCCCTCACGAAAACTGTTCCGGTAAGAGTTACGATCGCCATAACGGCTGTTATAGCCGGCGGTGGCGTCCCTGTAGGTGCGGTCATTCTGGTAGTCGTACCTGCGATTGTTGTACCGGTCGTCCTGCCCAGCGCGGAGGCCTTCCTGATAGCCTCGGTCAAAGGCGGCTTGGCTCACATTCGAACCGTATCCATCATTGCGGTAGTAACCATCATCGCCGTTGTAGCCATCATTCCTGTAATAGCCATCGTTACGGTAGTCACCATTGCGTTCGTTGCGCTGGTGACTCTTGCGAGCGTTCTTCTCATCCCGCCGGTGGCGCTTTAGCTCCTCACGCTCCTCCCGTTGGTGATCGCGCAAGTCGGCGTCATTGCCATACTGGTCACGCTC
>JACCSP010000301.1 GCA_013812905.1 Pyrinomonadaceae bacterium | reverse complement strand
CAACGCCCGGTCGCCTTCGTTGAATTCATTGTTGAGTCGAATCAGGAGGGCGCCGACTGCTCGGTTCTCGTGGCGTAAAGGCAGGGCAATGCTGTTGGAGAATTCGCCGTTTTCGATTTCCTGCGTGATTATCTCGCCCGCCTTTATTGCCCGCTCACAAAGGTTGATGCCTTCGCGCCAGGCTGAGTTTCGACTTGTCTCAAGCGAGGTACTGGTAGACGCGCGAAGCCGGGCTGCTGAAACCAGATTCCCATCGCTTTCGCATTGAAAGAG
Source organism: Pyrinomonadaceae bacterium (assembly GCA_013812905.1). Lineage (GTDB taxonomy): Bacteria > Acidobacteriota > Blastocatellia > Pyrinomonadales > Pyrinomonadaceae > PSRF01. Next base: position 15,820 of record JACCSP010000301.1, on the reverse strand, counting down.
AATCGCTTCCTTCAGCGAGAGCACAGTGTCCAGAAGCTTCAGTCCGCTCTCGAGTCTGGACCTCGCTTCGTCGACACTTAGGGAACGCAGTTTCGTTGAGGATTCTATTAGCTTCTCTGTGAGCCTTATGTTCTTGCTCCAGAGCCGCTGAGTTTGTAGCGCCGCGGTGGCCAGCACGGCTGTCACAAACGCGTATTGGAGCCAGGGCGGAAGGCGCATCCGAAAGAGGGCCAGCGCCGCAACCGCGGCCAGCAAAACCAAACCTACGGAAATCGATGCGGATTTGTAAGAAGATATGTTAGGCAAATTGTGTCACGGAACCCTAGCCCGGATTATTCATGAAGCAACCTCAAAGTGCGCGGTTGGCGATCGCCGAGCCCGTGAAACGACGACGGTTGTTACGGAACCGCGAGCGACCGGATCCCACACTCAACTGGGTCAGGCCTGCAAAACAGAGGGACGACACTGTGCTTGTTGAGTGCCGGCATCCGTCGCTACCGCTCGCGGTTCTGTAACAGTGTTTTTCGACCGTGCGACATGCTGTCCATGACAAAAAGCTTGGTTCATTAATAATGCGGGCTAGGGCAGGTTTAAGACCGCGACTCCACGGGGTGTGAAGCGTCCGAGATTATACAACGGCAAGCATTGTTTAACCACCGTAAAGAATCCTACGGCGCGGAATTAGGGGTTTGGCCCGTTTGATCGCGAATCGCATCAAGGAGTTCGGGCTCTTCTGCGAGTGCTACAGTACGCAAATCAATAAGGACTTTTCCATCGGCAATGCGGGCAATAACGGGGGGGGACGATAGCCGGAGGCGACGCTGGATTTCGTCCGCTGAAAGACTGGCGTGCTGAAGCGAAATGAGGACGGTAGACGGGTGAGTGGCCGGACCGGAACCGCCGCCCACAGCAGACTTGCCCTCCTCGATAGCAATTATTAGCCTCAAGTCTGGAGACCTTTGTGACAAGGTCTCGGTCAAGTTTTTCGCGCGCAGCTCAATTTCCTCTCTACTCAGCGAAAGCATTTGGAGCACGGGTATGTCCTGCAAAGGTGTCCCGCGGCGATGCGACTCAAGGGTAGCTTCCAGTGCTGCAAGCGTTAGTTTATCCACGCGTAAGGCGCGGTAGAGAGAGTGTCGGCGCAGCCGGCTGACGATCTCTCGTCGGCCTACGATCAGTCCCGACTGCGTTGCGCCCAACAATTTATCCCCGCTAAACGAAACCACGTCTGCACCCTCAAAAATGGAATCCCTGATTACGGGTTCATCGCCAAGTTCATAGGGACTTAAATCCATCAGCACCCCGGATCCAGCATCCTCAAACAAAATAAGTTTTTCCTCATGAGCGAGTTCAGCGAGTTCTGAAAGTGAAGGCGACGTAGTAAATCCCACAATCCTATAGTTCGATGGATGAACCCGCATAATGAGACGAGTACGTTCGGTGATTACCCGACGATAGTCGTCAAGATGCGTTCGGTTGGTGGTACCGACTTCAATCATGTGGGTCCCGGAATTTAACATCACGTCAGGCACTCGAAAATCCCCACCGATTTCAACTAGCTCTCCACGGGAAACCAGTGTCTCGCCATCTCCGGCGAGCACGCACAAAATAAGCAGCGCTGCCGCGGCGCAGTTGTTTACCACAAGTGCGTCTTCTGCTCCCGTTAACTCAATTAGTAGCTCCTCTACCCGCGCGCCCCGTCGCCCGCGCGATCCGGACACGGCATCGTATTCCAGCGTGCAGTAACCGGCCGCCTCGCTTACAACGGCCGCGCGAGCGAACTGCGAAAGCGGAGCACGTCCGAGGTTGGTGTGCAGAATTACTCCCGTGGCATTAATTACGCGGCGAATCCCTGTCTTACTTTCCTGGGCGCCCACTTCCCTAAGCCGTCCTTCTGCTTGCAACAGTAAGGTCTCGCGGGTGACGACATCCGACATTTCGCAAGCCAGGATTCTTGCCCGCATCTCACCTGTGACGGTTCGCGCTATGACGGTAAGCCGTGGCAATCCCACCAGATTGCGTAGGCTTATGGCAGTTTCCGTTCGCAGTAATTGGTCGACGGAAGGCAGCAACCGTAGAGCGCTTGTGTTAGTAGCGAGTCTAGGCATGATTGACGTTCAGCTGGAAATCAGGGGTCAGTAGAATAGCTTCTAACCATCCTGCAAGCAAACGGATGACATCAAAACTTAGCCTCGTTCAGCAATAAGTACTACTTCAGCAATAAGTAGTTGACACGCAGCTTTTTAAACACCAGACTCGGTGAAGCGTCTATTTTCGACGTCCCCGCCTATCGCCCCCAAGCCAACGGAGAAAACCTTAAGTGAGAACCCGTGACAATAAGCTACTGCGCGCTCAACTAAGAGCCCGGAGCAAGAACAAATTTACATTAGGAGAAAACCAGCCAACGGTCGATGAACAGTTGACGCGCCTGGAGGAGGATATCCGCCGTCTCAAGATTGAATTTGATGTGTACTTTAATGGAGCCGCTAAGCGCCCACCGTATGACACCAAGGGGCGAGTTGAGACGCATATGAAGCGTTTAGGAGACGATCGGACCCTCTCCTTTGCTCAACGTTACCGCTTCAATTCCCTCGCTGCTCGATATACCGCCTTCCGAGATCTATGGAGGCGCACAATGCAGGGACGCGAAGAGGGTCGAGACCCGGCCGCATCTGCCAGAGCCGCTGCGAAGCAGGAAGCAGTTGAGGCCTTTACTCGGACCACACTCGTTTGTGCTGACGCAAATAGGGACGTCGAAACGGTGAAGCATCTTTACAACGCCCTGGTTGAAGCAAAGACAAAGTGTGGCGAACCGACAGACGATTTTTCATTTCCCCGATTCCATCGTTTAATTGCCTCGAAAGCCGAGAGCTTAAAGGAAAAACTCGGTTGTGAGCGAGTGTGCTTTTCAGTTGATGTTGAGGGCGGCCATGTAAGTTTTAAGGCCAGAGCTGACCGATAAAAAAGGCGACCATGGGTCGCCTTTTTCTTTAAGCGCTTGCCGGACTCGAAACCGCAAGCGGTCAGTGGCTTTGCTGTTGCAAGCCGGGGAGATGCTCACGTCTTAGTCACTTTTTCAGCCTGGGGTCCTTTGGGACCCTGGGTAACTTCAAACTCGACTTCCTGGCCCTCCTCGAGGGTCTTGAAGCCATCACCCTGAATGGCGCTGTAGTGAACGAAGATGTCTGAAGAGCCAGGCTGCTCAATGAAGCCATAACCCTTCGAATTGTTAAACCACTTGACCTTGCCGGTTATTCTAGACATAACAACGAATCCTCCTAACGATTCGGTAAAACGGGGGCGAATAGTCCAGATTCAGTCTCGGATTCTCTAAAGCCAAAGGCTGAATTCCGCGCTAGTCCGCACCAACCTGAGGTTAATGCTTGTGAGCCGGACACGCTTTTGAACGTTACGGAAACACACAACCAACAAAAATGCATGCTGGAAAGCGCGGGAGCGCTATTCCATCATGCATACACTTACGGGGGCGAAAACTCATTACTGTAAAGCTGGCAGATTAGAATGCTGGCTAATCAAGGAAAACCCTGCTGGAACGTCGGCGCGCATACTAATGGAACGTTCTCGGACCTGTCAAGCATAATTCCGGCTTAAAGTACGGGCCTGCTGAGGTTACATGGTTCCAAAAGAGTTCCGGTTTAGCGCCCTATTTGAGATTCCAGTCCGGTGGTCAGCAGATATTGCAAAGGATTCACTGGCTGATCGTTTATGCGGACTTCGTAATGGAGGTGAGGTCCGGTTGAGCGTCCCGTCGAACCAACCCTACCGACGAACTCGCCGCGCCTCACAGTTGCTCCCTGAGAGACCTCAATGTGGGAAAGATGGCCGTAACGTGTGGTTAAACCGCCACCATGGTCGAGGACAACAAGTTGGCCGTAACCATTCTGCCAACCGATAAAACTAACTTTGCCGGTTGCACCCGCGAATACCGGCGCACCCCAAGGAGCGTCAATATCCTGGCCGGTGTGAAATTCGTAAGTGCCTCCGCCAAAAGGATTCCTGCGGCCGCCGAACGCACTCTCGAGTTTGCCTACCACAGGCCAGGCGGAAGGGGTATACCCACGTCCACGCATTACCCTTTCATAGGCATGCAGGTCTTTTTCGAGGTGAGCCATTTTTTCTTCGAGCATCGGCAGACTGTCAGATTCCAGTGGCATCGCGGGTCCGCCCGTTCCGGGTAAGGCGGCATTCTCAGGCACTACTCCAGATTTCTCGGCAAGTTTACGGGATGTGTCTTCCACCGCCTCAACACGATTACTCAGTTCATTCAATTCCTGTCTTTGGCTTTCGTTCTCAGCGCGAAGACGTTGGTTTTCAAACTCAATGCGAAAATGCTGGGCTTGCTGGCTCAGTCCATAAAACCCGTAGAGACAGCTGCAGAGGAGAATGGCCGCAAACAGCACAAAGAGTTTGAGCCACTTCTTCTCAATGCAAATTCGTCTGATTCGAGCTTGGGAACGCGAGGTGTGGGGAATAATAAAAGCATAAAATCGGTCGTCTCGGGCCATCTTGCTTCTCCACAATGCATCAGAGCAGAATTTTGGGGCCTGCCTGTGCAATTAGCAAAGGCGCAGTCGTGTATATGCCAGACTGTGCAGCTCAATCATTTACAAGTGACTTTACCTGTCGAAGATTTGCAGCGGATGAATCAAACCTCCCGTATTAAAGGCGATATCCATCCGGCCGGTGCTGCAAAGTGGCGTGACGCTATCACACCGCCTAGGACCATTGCAAATCCCGATCAGTAGTTCGAAAGTTGTGTAATATCTTACGAGGTGCACCGATCACGAGGCGCGGGCAGGAAAAAGGGGGCTAAAAATCATCCGCTTCTCGTCGACGGTGGGAGCGATCACGAAATATGACTAGAACGATCAATACGACCACTGCGATGAAAATAACGACGATTGCAACTTTCACCGCGACCAGCAAAAACCCGACCAGGGTAATAAGCTGGCTGAGCAGAGTGACAACCAAAAGTATGAGGGCGGCGATCCCGCCCACCCTGGCGAAAATCCCTAACAAGCTTGCCATGATTTAGTCCTTATTCTCTTGCAACTTAGAATTCGGTCAAAGGCCCAGTTTGGACTATCTGCGCGACAATTGAGTTGTCTCTCCTGTCCGAAAACGCGATTCAAGCGCTCCGGTTGATACGACAGATGGGGGAGGCCTTCGCGAATCGAATCGCACCACCCGTTCCAAGGACTTGCGCCTACGGATGTAGTCAAACAGCATGTAAGCACCAAGGGCCACCAAGGCAACCGGCAGCAGTTCCCGAATCGGTAACTGAACTCCTAAAAGCGTATGCAGGAGAAACACACTTCCAAGAACGATCAGAGTCAGACCCCAGGCAAAAGGGTTTCCGTAGAGCCTCCGCATAATTACGTCTTCTTCAGTTTCGGGAGTCAAACCCGCCCGCATCAACTGCGCCGTACGGCAAGCATCAACCGCTGCAAACAACCAGCTGCCCAAAACTCCGAGAATAAAGAAAAGCACTCCCTCCGTAATGACTGCCATCTGAAAAAAGCTGGCGAAGATAGCAAAGTGAACAATCGCTTTCGACGTTTGGCCGTTGTAGGCCGCCCCCAAGCCCGGAACAAACGACAATAGCGTCGCCACGGAGGGCGAGCTTCGACGTCTAATCACCTGAGAGGCTTCAGCCTGCGAATGTTGTCGCAGCAATTCAACTCCCGCTACAATGCAGTCCTGGCAGAACGGAAAACCGCGAATACGGTGATCGCAGGCGGCACACAACGGGCGAGCACAGCGATTGCACTGAACCACCGCGGGATTTTTCTGATGATAAGTACAGTACATCATTTTAAGAACTGATCCTTGCCGCCCGTTAAACGTTTCTGCTAATCATTACTGTTACCTGAGGCTTCCTGTTTAGCCTGAGGCTTCTGCTCAGCAGGTTTTTGCGCCTGGCCCGAATTATTTTCAGGGGGTTGACTCTGACCCCCTACGAGGCCCTTGAGGCCGTTCCTAAACTCCTTGATACCGACTTCTGATCCGCCCGAAAAGCTTTGCTCCGCAAGACGCAAACTTGCACGATAAACGCCGCTAATCGAGCCATCCGCTGAAACAGTGTTAGTCAGCACAAACACTGCTACCAGCAACATCGTTGCAACCGTCGCAAGTTGTGGAGAAACAATCGGGTCAAGCCACATCCGAAGTCGCGATGCCAATCGGGCAGACCAGGGAGCGCGAACCTCTTTCGCCTTTAGGGTGCCGATGGTGGCATGCAGAATTTTTTCATTCAGACCAGCTGGGATTAACATTTCTTCGCTGATATAGGTGTAGCAGGCGCCTATTGAGCGAACTACTTCGCCTGGAAGCTCCGTGCAACGATCGCAAAGTGCAGCATGACGCTCCCACCGATGGTAGAAGGGCGCAGGTAGAAATCCATCCAGGTAATCGGTGAGGGACGCCTCAAACTCTTGGCAAGTCATGGCCGCGTCGGGCATCGTCTTTTTAAGGATCCGCGCCTCCAGTTCTCGCGGCGGTAAGGGCACGGAGGCAACCCGGCAAGCACGTATCATATCTTTGACTTCGCTCAAGGTCTGATGGCAAACGGGGCAGCGTAACGCATGCTCTGAAAACGCCCTATGCGCAGCGGAGTCGAGTATGCCCTCGAGGTAGTCACTCAGCTGGTTCTCAAAGTCGACACAAAGCATTATGTTCTCTCTTCCGCCCCTCTATCCTTAATACCTACTCCGTGGACCGCTCAGCGCCCGCGCGTTCGATTAGTCCCTTTCCTATTAGGCTTGGCTCATTGCCACCACCTTCATCCGCCGAAGTATTCTAGCCAACTCGATGCGACCTCGGTTGATGCGGGACTTAACCGTTCCTTCAGGTATCCTCAGCAGATTAACAATCTCCTGGTAACTTAACTCCTCTATGTCCCGCAGTATGACGCAGGTACGCAGGTCGGGTGTGAGCTTGTCAATGCCTGCCTGAACCTGCACGCCTAGTTCCTGGCGTTCGATTTCCTGTTGGACGGAGCGGCTTGGCGTGTGGAGATGGTAACTGTGATCGGCAAGATCGTCCGCATGATTGTTGTGGGGCGTCCGTTGTCGTTTTCTATAGTCATCAATAATGAGATTGCGGGCCAGCCTCATGAGCCAATTTTGCAGGTCACCTTGTTTCGAGTCGTATTGACCCAGTGAGCGATAAACCCGAACAAAGACTTCTTGCGTTAGGTCTTCCGCAGCGTCGGCGCGGGAGGTAAAACGGTAGGCAAGATTGTATATACGTCGGGAGTAGCTCTGAACAATCTCCTCCCATGCCGCACCATCTCCAGCGCGACACCTGCGAATCAATTCGGCTCCTTCGTTGGCAGCCAACGTTCTTACAGCCCCCACCTGATGTCTCCCGGCTCTGACTGATGCTTAAGGGTCTCACTCGGTCCGGCAAGGTGGAAAACTCCCTTGTCGAGAGCGGTTACGAAGACTCGAAAGCGAAAGTTCCGGCAAAGGAGATAAGTCTCTATCCTGATTCCGAGTGCTGAGTTCTTTCAACCAGTAGAATACTCACGCATTGGATGCATAACGGCGTTCATCCCTAATTTGCCGCGTAATAGTAAACTGTAGTAGCCTCTTTCGGCGGCCCCATATCTTGTGGTTTGCTTTCTAACGAAGTCAAGTTTCTACCACGCTGGCCAATGGAATCGATCAATGTGAAGTCATCTTCGCGTAAGTATCTTGAGTTTGGCGCCCTCTGTGCTCTGGCCGTTGGCATTCTCTGGTGGTTTGGTCGGCAACTCGATTGGGGGGAAGTACGATTAGCAGTGAGCCACTCCAATCCATATTTGCTTGGATTGGCGGTGCTGATTATTTGTCTTGCCTATCTCTTCCGCGCCTACCGTTGGGGCGCACTCCTGGCTCCGCTCGGTCCGACCAGCCTTACTCACCTTTTTGCCGCAACTACAGTTGGATTTGGGGCCGTGTTTCTAATTGGGCGCATGGGCGAGGTGGTTCGTCCTGTTGTTTTGCCCATGCGTGATCCCCGGGTGCGAGCCAGCAGTTCCTTCGTTACCATTATGGTGGAACGGATATATGACATGATGGCCGTCGTGGTGCTCTTTTCTGTAAATCTCTTGTGGTTCAAGCCGCCAACCAACGTAGGAGCGGAATTCTCGCGAGTTCGAATCGCGGGGATCGTTCTGCTCATTCTATGTCTTGCAGCAGTTGCCGCGCTGACCTGGTTCAGAAGAAGGTCAAAAAGCATTATTGGTTGGTTAGGAAAACGCCTGGATCGCCTGGGGTTTATCTCGGTGCGCCTAAAACGCGCGCTCATTAGCATTCTCGATCAACTGGCTAAATCTCTTAGAGTGTTGGTGGATGCGCGTGAGCTTGCCGTCACGATAGCTTGGACAGCAATGGTTTGGGCTGGAATCACACTAGCTAACTGGCTTGTCTTGCGCGCGTTCGGACTCACTTTCGGGATCGGTGAGGCTATCTTCATTCTTGGTTGGTCGCTGGTGGGATCGCTGGTTCCAACGCCCGGCGGAGCCGCCGGTGCATTTCACGCAGCCACGGCCGCGGGCCTTATTTTCCTGGGAGTGGACCGGGAAACGGCAGCCGCAATCTCCATCGTGATGCACATCGTTGATTTTGGACCAGCTCTCCTTTTCGGCTTCTTTTACTTTGTACGCGGGGACATTAATCTAACCCGGCTTCGAACCCTGATGTCTCCTGAAGCCGTCGAACATGCCGTGGAAGATGAACGTGCCCTGGACGATGAAAGTATTGTTTCTGACGAATTGCTCATGAAGCCTAAACTTGAAACCACCAGCACCCCAGCGAATGATTTTTGCTGAAAAGCTTAGTAATTCTCCTCCTGAGGTTTGCGACCATGAAGTGTCCCTTCTGCGGCTATCTGGAAGACAAGGTGGTTGATTCACGCGAGTCTCGCGAAGGTGAGGCAATTCGACGGCGGCGTGAATGCTTGCGTTGCGAACGCCGGTTTACGTCCTACGAGCGCATTGATGAGATCCCCTACATGGTTGTGAAGAAGGACGGACGACGGGAGACATTTGATCGCAACAAAGTGATGGCAGGATTGCTGCGGGCCTGCGAAAAACGACCTGTTCCATCGTCGAAACTCGACGCCATAGTTAATGCAATTGAGAAATATGTTCAGGAATCTTCCGAGCGAGAGCGACCGACAAGCAAGATCGGGGAAATGATCATGCGTCGTTTGAAAGAGCTCGACAAAGTTGCTTACGTTCGCTTCGCTTCAGTATATCTGGAGTTTGAAGACGTTTCGGAATTCATGACCGAACTAAAGCACCTGGTGCGAGCTCGAGCTAGTGGCCCCGGGGCCAAAAAAGGGTAACGCAACCTGGGCTGCTGGGAACAAACCATCCGAACTAAATGATCAACTCTATTCGCACAACCGGGCTGGAACGCCTGGAATTGCAACGCCTACGCGATCGAGTAGGGCGGCTTTTTGCCGCCTTGCAAGAAGCTACCGTGGCGGAGGATCCTCTGGCTTCAGGCGCTTGGGCCCCTCCAGTCGATCTGTGTGAGGCGAATGACGCCATTTACATTCGCGCAGAACTCCCAGGCCTAAAGGCAGATAAAATTCATATTGGCGTGACCAACACCCAATTGCGGATTTGGGGCGAGAAGAAACGACGCGTGCCACGCAACCGCATCATTTCGCATCTTTGTTCCGAACGAAGCTACGGCAGATTCAGCCGGATCGTTCCCCTGCGCTGGACGGTCAGCGTTAGAGACGCTGCGGCACAGCTCGAAAATGGCATACTGCTCATTCGTTTGCCCAAGATCGAAGATCGCCGCGGCGCTGAATTCAAACTTGCAGTAAGAGAGGCGGCTGACGAGTGACAACGGTTTCAGGCAATAATCAAAATTTCTGGACGCAGATCAAGTAGAATTACTTTATGGCAATTATCAAAGAAGCAGACATTACCGAGGGTATCGAAACTACGGACACCGAGCAGCAGTTGCAGATACCAAGCGAACTGCCAGTCTTGCCGCTTCGCGATATCGTTATCTATCCCTTCATGATCGTGCCCCTATTCGTCTCGCGAGAAAAGTCTATTCGCGCCGTTGACGAGGCGCTGGGCGAGAATCGAATGATTCTGCTCGCATCCCAGAAGGACCTCGATAAGGAGGAACCCTCCGTCGACGACCTGTATAGGGTGGGCACCGCGGCCGTGATCATGCGCATGCTCAAGTTGCCTGACGGACGCATTCGCATACTCGTGCAGGGTCTCGCCCGCGCCGAAATCGAATCGGTTGACACGAATAGCCCATACATCCGATCCCGTGTTCATGTGATTCAGGAAGTACTTCCTCCCGAGCGGTCTCTCGAGGTTGAGGCGCTCATTAGAAATGTCCGAGCGTCCATGGAAAAAGCGATCAATCTCGGGAAAAACATTTCCCCGGAGGTTATGGCCATCATTGCAAACCTCGATGACGCGGGACGCCTGGCCGACCTCTCGGCTTCAAATCTCGAACTAAAAGTCGAAGATGCTCAGTCTGTACTCGACATAGCCGATACCACCGCGCGTTTGCGTCGCGTAAATGAGTTGCTCAACAAAGAAATCGAAGTTCTAACGGTACAACAGGAGATTAATACTCAGGCACGTGCTGATATTGATCGCTCTCAACGAGAGTTTTACCTGCGGCAGCAGATGAAGGCTATCCAAACCGAGTTAGGAGAGGGCAATGAGCTGGCTGAAGAGATTGCCCAGTTCAGGGAAAAGATCGAAGCGGCAGGCTTGCCCAAGACTGCCGAGGATGAGGCGTTGCGGCAGCTAAAGAAACTGGAACGAATGCATCCGGATGCTGCTGAAACCGCAACGCTACGAAATTGGATGGAAATCATGACTGATCTTCCATGGTCAAAATCGTCAACCGACAATCTGGATTTGCGAAAGGCCGAGCAGATTCTTAACGAAGATCACTATGGGCTGGAGAAGGTCAAAGATCGGATTGTCGAAGCGCTCGCAGTGCGTAAGCTTAAGGAAAAGCCAAAAGGTCCAATTCTTTGTCTGGTCGGCCCTCCGGGCGTCGGAAAAACCTCGCTGGGGCGTTCAATTGCACGCGCACTTGAACGAAAGTTTGTTCGTCTCTCCCTAGGCGGTGTTCACGATGAAGCTGAGATTCGTGGTCACCGCAGGACGTATGTCGGTGCTATGCCGGGTCGCGTCATTCAGGCGATTCAGCAGGCAGGCACAAATAATCCGCTTATTATGCTCGACGAGATCGACAAGGTCGGTGCGGATTTTCGTGGCGACCCATCCTCAGCCCTGCTGGAAGTTCTCGATCCTGAGCAGAACAATAGTTTTCGAGACAATTACCTCGGAGTAACATTTGATTTGTCGAACGTGATTTTCATGACGACGGCAAACGTGCTGGACACCATCCAACCAGCCTTGCGGGATCGCATGGAAGTAATTCGGCTCGCAGGCTATACGGAGGAGGAGAAGCTCGAAATCGCGTTACGACATCTGCTGCCGAAACAAATGGAAGAAAACGGCATCACTTCTCGCGACCTGCATATTTCCAAGACCGCGCTTACGGCAATTATCCAGCAGTACACTCAGGAAGCGGGGTTGCGGCAGTTGGAGCGAGAGATAGGAAGAATTTGTCGCAAGGTGGCGAGGCGAATCGCGGAGGCTCATAAAGGAGCGATTAGAGTTTCACTTAGGAATCTTCACGAGTTTCTGGGTACCCCGAAAATTATCCCTGAAGAAGTGCTTAAAAAGGATCAGATCGGTGTGGCAACCGGGTTGGCCTGGACGGCAGTGGGCGGCGATGTGCTCTTCATTGAAGCGCTGCGCGTGAAAGGGAAGGGCGTTCTGGTACTCACCGGCCAACTTGGTGAGGTAATGCGTGAATCAGCCCAGGCGGCCTATTCGTACGCGAAATCACGCGCGAAGGAACTCGAGATTAACGACGAGGACTTTTCTGTCTATGATCTTCATATTCATATTCCGGAAGGCGCCATACCCAAGGATGGGCCTTCGGCGGGGATCACCTTGGCAACGGCGATGGTGTCGGCGCTTTCTTTGCGACCGGTGCTAAAAAGCGTCGCCATGACTGGCGAGATCACACTCCGAGGCAACGTCCTCCCAGTTGGAGGAGTAAAGGAAAAGGTTCTCGCTGCCCGACGCGCGCGGGTGACGACCATTATTCTTCCCCAACAGAACCGTCGAGACTTAGACGAAATTCCGAAGGAACTATTCAAAGACATACGGTTTGTATTTGTTGACAACATGCGCCAGGTTTTTCGCGAAGCGCTGAAGGAGAAAGTCATACCGCCAGTCAGCTCTGGAGTGAGACCCCAACGTGTGCCGCAGGCGGCTTCGGGTCGAACTGCCTAACTCGCCTGCGAATGCAGACCTGGAAACGAAAAGACCGCCCGGGAAGGGTGGTCTTTTTACACTTGGGCGCTTTGCAGGAGCCTACTGGTGACGTACGAGGAACTTTCTTCTACTCGCAGGATACCCCGACGTTTTGGGGCCAAAGCTAGAATTTGCCCACTTATTGTCAATCTGTTGAGGAGTACCGAAAGTCGCTTCGGATCCAATTAATTCTATTCAAAAGGAACTCGACTGCACCCTTCAGCGTTAAAGGGGGATACAGTCGATACGTCATGGAGACCGCACATTTGTGTCTCCGAACGCAACCTGGCAGCGGGTCAAATGCATCTGTTAACAGTGCTTGTTCTGGTGGAAAATTTCACCGTTTAGCCGTATATTTGAAGTAGCTATTGTTTGACACCCCGGAAAACCGTGTGATAACCTCGGGTCGGAATTCGGTTTCCCTTTCAGAGTTACCGTGATCTCAAACACGCTAAGGAGCCTTTGGATACCTCGCAATAATTTCGATTCCACAAGTCTGACTATCCAGCTATCCAGATAGTCATTCGGAATTCGCACTATTCCCGGTGAAGGAGAACGATTTGACCTTAATGAGCTTCCCTCATTTGATAACGCGCGTCGCGTTAATTACCACGCTCGTCGCCCCTGCGACCAGCATTTTTGGCCAGATACCGGCTGGCTCATCGGCTCGTACTATTCAATCAGAGGTTGAGAAGTCAGATCCACGTGTCTCCCAGATCATATCAAAGGCCGAGGACCATTTCCGCAAAGGCAGGCTGAATCTCGAAGACAATAAGCGCGAGCATGCTCGGGATGAATTCGACAGAGCAGTTGACGCCGTTCTTGAATCAGGTCTTGACGTACGCGCCAGTCAGCGACTACAGACTTTTTATCTGGAATTGGTAGAGCGAATCTACCGGGAAGAGGTTCCGCTTGGTCACGGATCTACGCAGGCGAATGCCACGGAGCTCGTGGCGCAGAACATTCAATCTCCACCCCAAAAAACCACTCCTCCGCAGGTTGGATTTCTCGAGCAGAGGTTCGAGCCTTCCCCACTCGATGAGCTCAGCAAGCTTGTACTTACTCCCGACGAGCAAAACGTTTCCGATGCAGACGTGGTAGCACTCGAGCAGGCAAAGCACAACGTCAACTTTGGATTTACCATAAACCCCTTAATTCAGCAATACATCAATTTTTATCAAGGTCGCGGCCGTTCAACCATGGAGTCCGGACTGCGGCGCTCGGGCCAGTACATGAAGCTCGCTCGTCAGATCTTTGCCAAAGAAGGCGTGCCCGTTGATATCACATGGTTGGGTCAGGTTGAAAGCGCCTGGAAGCCAAAGGCGATGTCATGGGCCGCAGCCTCCGGATTGTGGCAGTTCATTCCAGGTACAGGGCGCGAGTACGGTCTGCGACAAACAGCCTGGATCGATGAACGTAATAGCTTTGAGCAGGCGACCAGAGCCTCAGCCCGATATTTAAAAACTCTTGCCGCGCACTATAAAGGTGATTGGGAATTGGCCATGGCTGCGTACAACACGGGTGCCGGGAATGTCGACCGCGCGATTGCTCGTTCGGGTAGCAAGAGTTTCTGGTCTATCTACCCTTACATAGCCCAAGAAACTCGTAACTACGTTCCCAACATCCTGGCCACTATCCTAATCGCGAAGAATCCCGAGAAGTACGGCTTCAAGGGTATACGTCCAGAGCCTTCATTGTCGTATGACACGGTGCAAGTCACCACCGCCACTAGCTTGCAGTTAGTAGCCGAGGCGACCGACTCAACAATTGATCGTATCCGGGGGATCAACCCGGAATTGAAGCGGGACGTAACACCCAGAGGCGAGGCTTATAAGGTTCGTGTTCCGGCAGGAAAAGCGAAACAGTTAGTAGCCGTTCTCCAGCGAATTCCTGGAGATCGACGCGACTCTGCTCGCGTGATCTCAGTTGCGCCTGGAGAGGACTTACAGAACGTTGCTAGCCGCACCGGCGTTAGCGTGGCTCAATTACAGGCGATGAACAGCGGCGTGGATCTTAAATCCACCACGAAGATGGTAGTACCGAGCAATTCGGTTCGCTTGACGAGCTGGCGGCGCGCAAAACCGAGCACAACTGAACCGGCTGCTGCGGGATTGACCAAGATTCGAGCTCGCAAAGGCGATACCATCTCGCGAATCGCGGCGGCTCGTAATCTGGATGCTAATGAAATAGCCCGGTTGAATGGCATGACACCGGAATTAGAGTTGCGCGCTGGCCAGGAGATTAAATTGCCGGCTACGGGTGCTGCCCCCTCACGACGTCGATAGATTTCGTTGTAAAAGCGCGTCGCCTTTTAGGTCGGACGTGCTATTTATAAGTGAGCGCGCTTTGGATTGAACTCGCAAAGCGCGCTCGAATTTTTTCATCAAGATTCTTTAAGCCCGAAGTCTCACATCCTCACACGGGAGCCCTCACAATGCTCTTTCGCACCCTCTCAGCAGCCGTTTACGGGATTGATGCAGATCTCGTGGACATCGAAGTCGATCTGACTCCTGCGCGGGGTGAGTCAGACAATCTGTCGGTTACCATAGTTGGATTGCCCGATGCGGCAGTACGCGAATCGCGCGAACGCATACGCGCCGCGATCAGCAACTGCGCCTTCTTCTTTCCCTTTCAAAAGATCACAATTAATCTGGCCCCCGCTGACATAAGGAAGGAGGGCGCCAGTTTCGATCTGCCTATCGCCCTTGGCATCCTGGGAGCGAACGGTGATCTGGCAGAAGCAAACAGCTTGATTCATGTGCTGTGTGTCGGCGAGCTTTCCCTCGATGGTCGAGTACGTCCAATCAAAGGGGCGCTTCCGATTGCCATCCTCGCTCGAGAAGCCGCAATCGAACACGTGATTCTTCCCGATGAGAATGCGAAAGAGGCTGGGGTTGTATCGGGCGTGAACGTTTATCCAGTCGCCGATTTGAGAGCCGCAGTGGAACTAGTGGCAGCTTTGCGGTCCGCGGATCCTCCTCAGCCACTGAAGATCGATCCATCAGCGATTCTGAAACAGTCCGATCACTACAGTGTGGACTTTCGTGAGGTGCGGGGACAGCTTTCTGCCAAGCGCGCCTTGGAGGTTTCCAGCGCCGGGTCACACAATATCCTTCTCATCGGCCCTCCAGGCTCCGGCAAGACAATGTTGGCGAAGCGCCTTCCAACGATTCTGCCACCGTTGGAATTTGAAGCAGCGTTGGAGTTGACGAAGATTCATTCGGTAGCGGGCATGACGGGCCGCGCCGGGCTGGTGGCAGAACGCCCTTTTCGTTCCCCTCATCACACAATCAGCGACGCTGGATTGATTGGTGGAGGTGCCGTTCCGCGTCCCGGCGAGGTTTCGCTGGCGCATCACGGTGTGTTGTTTCTGGATGAGCTGCCCGAATTTGATCGCAGCGTGTTGGAAGTACTGCGCCAGCCCCT
>JACCSP010000118.1 GCA_013812905.1 Pyrinomonadaceae bacterium | reverse complement strand
ATGGCGATTAAATCGGAGGGTGTTAGAAAGAGCATTGAGAATGCGCCTTCCTGCTTGCGCATCACTTCGGGAATCGCCTCCCGAACACTCGCTGCCCGCGAACGCGCCACGCCATGGAGGATCACTTCCGTGTCGGACGTGGCCGAGAATATCGCACCATCTTTTTCCAGTTTGCGTCGCTCTTCGCGGGCGAAAGGAAGGTTGCCGTTGTGACATACGGCTATCTGTCCGTGTTGGCAGGTAACCAGGAACGGCTGCGCCTCGCGGATCGAGACTTCGCCGGCAGTGGAGTAACGAACATGGCCGATCGCGCTGGCACCCGGCAGGCGATCAAGGCTCGACTGATCGAACGCCTCGGCAACATGACCCATTGCCCGTTCGAGTCGCAATTCAGAGCCGTTAGAACTGACAATGCCACAAGACTCCTGACCGCGATGTTGAAGGGCATAGAGTCCTAAATAAGTTAGCCGCGCGGCGTCCGCGTGGCCGTATATCCCGAAGACACCGCATTCGTCGCGAAACTTGTCCAGAATTATTTCGCCCAATTAATCCATCCTGATCTCACTCTTGCGATTACCCCTGAGCTTACTTCGCATTCCAAAAGCTTTCAACTGTCGAAGCATTGGGCAATGAGGCGTCTCGACTTGTGACACTTTTATTCGCACCCGGCTTCGGCCAGGGGTGAGGGGCCGCCTCGTAATCTGAAACCGTTTCCCGACCTCGTCTGCGACAGACCGTGAGCGGCAGCGACCGATTCAAGCTCAGGAAAGGAATTGAAGTTATCTTGCGGACTGACGCGGCGTGCGGAAACTTGCTTAAAGTCTAAGTAATCGACGCCAGTTGATCGACAAGCGTGTTGAGTGAGGTCACTATCGCTCGCGGTTCTGTAAAGAAGGCGCTGTTTCCAGTCGTCAATTGAAATCGATTACACTAGTCGGCCGGGTTATGTTTTTGAGTTGCACAACTCGAGCTTACGATGTCATTCACGCGCTGGGACGGTAGTTCTCCTCATAAAGTGATCTCGATACTCAACTAAACGAGTTTGGTACACAAATAAGATTCGCTTCGGTATCATGAAATCGAAGTCCCTTGAAATGGTCGGGCGCGGGAGCCCTGGGGGATTTCCGTAGCCTCAGAGGGGGATACTGATGGAACCAAATTCCGTTGTTTTCGTAGTTCGCGGCTTGAAGAAATAGCTGGCAAGCCTTCACAATCATTTTAGGTCCGCGGTGTTCGACGAACAAACGGGTCCTGGTAACTTTAGGAAGTGACGACTCCGGGCATCATCTTTCGGCTGGTGACGCCGGTGCTGCAAGCAGCTCTGGCGCTCGGCCTTTTCTCTGCCGGTTGGCTGATATATCGAAAGCTACCCACTCATGTAGCAAACTCGACCGAAAAGCGACCGAGCGACGCCCTAATTCAGATAGTCATGCGGCCAACCCCACAAAAGGTTGGTATTCAACTGGACGTGTCGGTGGAATTTTATCCAGTGGATATTGTTGCGGTGCACCATGAATACTTTACTGAGCGGCGCGCCGGCAAACGTTTCGATGACTTTCTTAATGAGCGCATGAACGGCCGGCGGCCAGTCATAGCGCGCCTCGATCAAAGCGGACGGGCGCTGGTGACTGTCAGTCCCGGCACGTGGTGGGTGCACGCGGCGCTTGCAGGTGAAGAAGATCTTGAATGGCGGCTGCCGGTAAGTGTTGCCGGGCCAAAACAGACAATTGAACTAACTCCCCAAAACGCCTACACACGCACGAGAAGTTTCTGAAATGGTGTCAGGTATCGGATGCCGGGTGCCGGGTAGAACGTGAGGGATACTTGGTGGCGGCTAACCCCGATTCATTGCCAATCAATAGTGATTGCTTTAACTGACACCTGTCACCCAACACCTTCTTATGAAAGCCCTGCGAGTCGAGAAAAATAAAATCGCGGTCCGCGACATTGATTTGCCAGAGCGCGGTCAAGAAGCAATTGTGCGAGTGCTGCTTTCCGGGATTTGCAACACCGACATTGAGGTCACGCGCGGTTACGCCGGCTTTAACGGAACCCTCGGTCACGAGTTTGTGGGCATCGTGGAAGATGCTCCCGAGGGCGGGCTGGTCGGTCAAAGGGTGGTGGGTGAAATCAATGTCGGCTGCGGTGAATGTGAACTCTGTCGTGCGGGCGATCCGCGCCACTGCCCCAAACGGACCGTACTCGGAATCGTGGGACGCGATGGGGCTCACGCGGAATTCCTGCGGCTTCCCCTCATCAACCTTTTGCCAGTCCCGGAAAGAATTGCTGACGAACACGCAGTATTCGCCGAGCCCCTGGCCGCAGCCTGCGGAATTATGGACCGCACGCCAGTTACTAAAGATAAGAATGTGGCCGTGATCGGTGATGGCAAGCTTGGTTTGCTCTGTGCGCAGGCGATGGCTTTAACAGGTGCGCCGGTTCTGCTAATCGGCAAGCATCCGGAAAAACTGCGCATCGCCGAACGACGCGGAATTGAGACAGTTACTGCCAAAAACGCAACCAGAAGAAAACGTGAATTTGATGTGGTCGTCGAAGCCTCGGGCTCAGCGTCGGCCTTTCACACAGCCGTCGGTCTTTTACGGCCGCGTGGCGTGCTGGTTCTCAAATCTACCTTTCATGGCACAACGGAGATAAATGCGGCGACGATTGTAGTGGATGAAATCAGCATTATTGGATC
>JACCSP010000285.1 GCA_013812905.1 Pyrinomonadaceae bacterium | reverse complement strand
GAACTAGGTTACTGCTATTACCGACAAGGTTTGTTCGACCTCGCGCGTATCACGCTCCGATCTTCTTTAAGTGACCTAACGGAATCTGACACAGAACTTAAGGAAATTGCTTTAATCCGAATTGCATCTGTCGAGCGTCATGCCGGTAGACTTCATGATGCGCTTGGTCTATTGAACGAGGCAGGGACTGTTCTTGACTGCTTAAACCCTTGGACTAAGGGGCGATTTCATCTCGAGTCCGCCACGACCTTAAAGAATCTGGGCATTGCAGAAGGCCGAAGTGGGTACTTTGAAAGGGCGCTTGGCCACTATCGGGAGGCTCTCTCACATTTTGAACAGATTGGTAATCGCCGCTATACAGCTATCGTCGAAAATAACTACGGCTACCTTCTGCTCACTCTCAAGAAACTCAATGAAGCGCGGCTACATCTTGAGCGGGCGCGAAAACTCTTTGATGAATTCGGCGATAGTGTGCGACGAGCCCAAGTAGATGAAACTCTCGCGCAGCTCTATCTCGCCTCTGAGCAATACACCTCGGCGCAGCACTCGGTCAGACTGGCAGTAGAAACCCTGGAAACCAGCGGCGAAGAGGCTCTCCTGGCGGAAGCTCTGACAACGCACGGCCTCGTGCTCTGCAAACTCGGAAGGCGGCATGAAGCAAAGCCAACTCTGGAAAGAGCAAGGCGAGTGGCCGAGCGGTGTGGCGACGATGAAGGCGCCGGCAAGCCTCTGCTGATCCTGATTGAAGAGATGTGTGAGCAGCTAGGCGATGATGAGCGTCGCGAGATCGGCGTTCAGGCCAGCCAGTTGCTCGCCCACTCCCAACAATCTTCCACGCGCGAGCGTCTTAAGAATTGTCTTGGGCGTATTGCCGCAGCCCATGCCGAGCATGAGCACGAGCGCGAACAAAAGGCCCACGCCGAAAAGATGGCCGCCCTCGGCGAACTTTCCTTCGGTGTGGCCCATAACGTCAACAACACTCTCACCGGCATCCTCGGCCGGGCCCAACTCCTGCGGCGTACGGTGGATCCGGCAAAGATGGCCGCCGGCATCGACCTGATCATTAAGAGCGCCGACGACGGCGCCCAGATCATTCGTCGGATACAGGATTTTGCCCGCAAGGCCCCCAGCCGCGAGTTCGAACCAGTCTCGGTGGCCGACTTGCTGAAGGACGTCTCAGAAATGACCCGCGCACGCTGGGAATCGCGCCCCGCATCCACCGCCATCAACTTCGTTTTGTTTGCGGATTCCCAGGTTTCCGTGATGGGCGACCCGGTCGAGTTGCGCGAAGTCCTGGTAAACATAATCTACAACGCTGTCGACGCCATGCCCACCGGAGGTGAGATTCGCCTGGGTGCCCAGGAAGTTGACGACCGGATAATCCTGAAGATCACCGATACGGGCATGGGCATGAAGCCGGAAGTGAAGTCGCGTTTGTTTGATCCGTTTTTCACCACTAAGGGCAAAGCCGGAACGGGCATGGGCCTGGCAGTGAGCTTCGGTATCATCCGCCGGCACGATGGCTCGATCGAAGTTAAGAGTCAGCCGGGACGGGGCACCACATTTCTGATTACTCTTCCCAAAGCCAGCAACGCACAGACAAAGGGTTCTGCTACAGTTTCTCCGGCAGCAGCCAGCCCGGCCGCGGGCGACAGAGTCCGGGTCCTGGTTGTGGACGACGAAGCAGTGGTCCGCGAGGTGCTGACGGAGGCTCTGGAGCAGGAAGGTTGCGAAGTGATGGCTGCCGAAAGCGGCGAGAAAGCCCTGAAACTCTACGACGAATATAAAGGCGAGTTCGATTTGGTGTTCACGGACATCGGCATGACGGAGATGAGCGGATGGGAACTGATTACGGCTGTCCGCAAACGGTCGCAGACGATTCCCCTGGCGATCGTCAGCGGTTGGGCCGAAGCCATCAGTTGGGACGCGCGCAATGCGGCTAAGGCTGATTGGGTGATTTCCAAGCCGTTCGACATTGGAAGAATCTCCATGATCGCCAACGAGATTGCCGAGCGAAAGAAGACTGCCAAATTTCCGAAGTAGAGTATTGATAGTTTACTCAACGAAACTCTAGCCACCGCCGCACAATCTGCAACCGGCGGCCTCCGAAAAAGTAGTTGCTGCAATTCGTAAGTCACTCATGCCGCGCGGCGATGGTCGATATTGCGTAACCGGTCGTAAGTCCGGTTTGATCCATTGCTTCGACGAGCTGTCTGAGTTGGGGTGAAGTGTTTGGCGCCAACGGCTTCTGAATAGCAGCCGGCGGTAAGGGGGTTCATAATACATGGGGATTGGAGCGCCGTTGAGAGTTCGCAGAAAATGATCAGGACGAGACAGAGCGCACGGGGGCAGAATTGATGCTGAGTGATTGGACTATTGATTAGCCTGCCTCTCCAGCCATTTACGTACATCCCTCCGCATTGTCGGGACAATCTCGTGACCAGCGTCGTAACTCTCAATACTGACCTGTCGTGCACGAAGCCGCAGCCGCTCGGCGTAATCAGCAACGCGCTCGGGCGGATAAAACTCATCGCGTGTGCCGGCAAGATGAAACACTGACGTCTCAGCCGGTTTGTAGAACGCGCTCGTCTCCCAATCCCCCGGTATACCGCCACAGATGCCAATAACTCCGCGGAGGTGGCCAGGATGCGTGAACACAAAGCGGTAATTTAACGCGCACGATTGCGAGAATCCCAACAGAAAGACCCGCTGCGGATCCACAACACCATCTCCCGCGAGCAGGTCAGTCAAGTCGACTAACGCCTTGTGATGTAGGGCGACCGATTCTTCCGGACAAAAGTTTGTCAGCCAGCCGAACCCAAACCGCAGAGGTCCCCCTGTCTCTCTTGGTTCTTTCAAGTGCTGATGAGGTCCTTGCAGCGCGGCGATCGCAAAATTAGCGGGAGCCATCTGTCGCGCCTCCCGCATCATTTGACGTTTGCTGGCTCCGTAGCCATGCAAAGCAATCAGCAAAGGAGCAGGCTGGATTTCCGGAAGATGAAGATCGTAGTAGAGCTTGATCTCTGTGGCAAGACTGCCTTCAATTTCCCTGCCTTCGTTGGTGGTGCTCATCTTCCCTGGTTCCTCTGGTTCGGTTTAGACGCCGATGAACGCGGATCTGAAAAAAGGCCTTAATTGTTGCTGTTCATATCCGAGCTCATCCGCGTGGAATCCGGCGGCTAAATCAGTTGCTTTAGAGTTGTTGCGACGGCAGCGCTGGCCTTACTGCGAGACGTCACACTAACAGGATCATCAAGATTCACAAGAAGTTTTTCGCGGACAATTGCCGTTCAGAAGCACGCTAACCTCTCGTTGCATTCGCTCGGGAGGAAAGCTACGATGGTTTTTCAAGCAGCGTAACAGTAAAAACCAATTCCATGGAGAGGTGCTACCAATGAAATTTCCTGGTGGATTCAACATTCAACAGATGATGAAGCAGGCGCAGTCAATGCAGGAGAAGATGTCTAAAGAGATGGAAGAGATGCGCGCTGAAGCTTCGGCAGGCGGTGGCGTTGTCACTGTGCAAATGAAGGGCAACCACGAGATAGTTTCATTGAAAATTGATCCCGAAGCGGTCAAGGAAGGTGATGTGGAGATGCTTCAGGACATGATCGTGGCAGCCCTCAACGAAGCCAACCGCAAAGTCGATGAAGCGATGAAGGGGAAGCTCGGCGGGATGTTGCCACCAGGGCTGGGAGGCCTCTTAGGATGATTGACGATTTCCAATTGCCAATGCTGCCATTTCCGATTGCCAATTGCCGATTTTGTTATTGCCGAGCGGCATACTAACTCTCTCAGGGTCGCAAACGATTGTTGATGATCGCAAATTGGCAATCGGGAATCGGCAATCGGGAATCGGCAATTGGAGATTGGCAATGTTAAGACAATGTTAGAGTACGCCGAACCAGTTATTAAACTAATCGACGAATTGAAACGACTGCCCAGCATCGGGCATAAGTCCGCTCAACGTCTGGCGTTTTACATCATGAGCACGCCGGAGGCTGAGGTTGAGCGGCTCGTAGCCGCCCTCCGCGAAGTCAAACAGCGAATTATTCTCTGCTCTGTCTGCAATAACCTTACCGAGATCGATCCCTGCCGTTTCTGCGAATCTACGTCGCGGGACCACTCCGTTATCTGCGTGGTTGAAGAACCTCACAGCCTGGTGGCCGTGGAGAAGACGCGCAGCTTCAAAGGTCTCTACCACGTGCTGCACGGAAGTCTTTCACCAATGCGCCACATTGGCCCAAACGAGCTGCAGCTGGCAAATCTACTGCCGCGCTTCAAGCCGGAGAACAACGGTGGGGTGGAGGTGCGCGAAGTAATTCTGGCAACTAATCCCAACACAGAAGGTGAAGCTACCGCAAACTACATCAGCCGGCTACTGAAGCCCCTGGGCCTGCGGGTAACGCGCATCGCGATGGGAATGCCTGTGGGCGGGGATATGGAATATGTGGACGAAGTAACGATGGATAAGGCTCTGGCTAATCGCCACGAAATCTAGTTGCTACTAGCTATATCACCCTAGGTGATCAAACTTTCACTTTCAGTTATCGTTCTCTAATCGGGACTACTTCACCTGTCACCAAACGGCATTTGAGCCGTTAGCAGTGGCCTGTGGACCGCGCAATGCTCAACTCCCATGGAGGCACTACGATGGCCGAAATCAGGCCCGCGAAAAACACTTCCCCTTCGCGGGTTTAATCAGGCAGTGTTTTGTTGAGCAGGTTTGACTGGCAAACAGGCAGATTCTAAGATGCCCAAGCAGATACGCAGTGCCCGAAACTGAGTGATTAGATTGTCACTCACCTGATCTTCAGATGTCATCGGAGAAGACGAAGCTGGAGAACAGCCAACAGCATCGCATCGAACTCTGCAACCCCGCGGTGATTCGATAACCCTCACCCGGCACGCAATTCGGCCGGCCTCTGATCTATTGAAGCGTTTGGCGAGCCGCCTCCAGTTGTTGACATCGGGCTCCCGCGACCTGCCAGCGCGTCAGCAGACACTACGAGGAGCGATCGATTGGAGCTATGATTTCCTGAACGCCGCCGAGCAAAAGCTCTTCAGAAGGCTTTCGGTTTTCGTGGGCGGATGCACTCTGGAAGCCGTCGAAGCCGTGTGCGATACGAGAAGCGACCTTGGACTCGATCTTCTCGATGGGATGGCGTCAATGGTGGACAAGAGTCTGATACGGCAGGTCGAGCAAGCGCAACGGGAACCGCGCTTCGTGATGCAGGAAACGATTCGCGAATATGCGCTGGAAAAATTGGCGGCAAGCGCGGAAGAGGGGCCGACCAGGCGCGCCCATGCCGGTACTGCGTCGTGCTGGCGGAAGAGGGCTCCGCCCTCGGAACTGATGTCGAGAGAAGTGAACGGCTGGATCGCTTCGAGATGGAACACGATAATTTTCGCGCCGCTCTCGAGTTGTTCGAGCATGGCAACCAGCTTTTCACTATCGACGAGTTCGATTGCTGGACTCCATCCCGAACTGCTTCTTTGCGCGAGTCTGTCTCCGTCGGTAGAGCCTGTCCCGTTGAAGACGTAACAATTTCGTTGGGGAAAGCTTGCCGGTTCAATGGGACTCAGAATCGAACGTGCTCGAGCGGGACCTCTTTCTTGCAATCACCGCAAGAGTCGCCCTCGTCATACATGTGAGCGTCGAACTCCACCAACGACTTGATTGGGTTACCTTCGAATTCACTAGGCGCCGAAGTGAAGCGCACAATCGCGCCGCAGCCAATCATCTTCGCGCCCAACTCTTTGACCAGCGCGGCAGTCTCTTCAATCGCATGTCCACTACGAATGATGTCGTCCACTATGATGCAGGGATTAACCTCGCCCTGGTTCACATACTGGCGAAACATGCGTTTGCCGTTTGCTTCCCTTTCCGCCCAGTAAATCTGCTCCGCGCTCAGCGCGTCACGAACGCCAAAAGCGACCGGGATGCCTCCGGAGCTGGGACTTATGACAGCTATCTTTGGTAACTGACTCGAGATGTCTCGTTCGACTCGGAATTTTCTGCTGAGAGCGACCGCCAGAACTCGCGCCGTGTCATAGTAACGAAAGGCAAGCGGCATCTGAAAATAATGTGGTGAATGTTTCCCGGTGGGATAAACAAAGTGGCCCTCACGAAAAGCGCCGGTGCGCTTGAGCATTTGCATTACCGTGTCAGACGAAGGAATCAGTGAAACCATTTCAATCTCCGCATGAGTGATAAGTGATGGGGTGGTGAGTAATATGAGATGATCCGCTCAAAGGGCTCACCGCTTATCGCTCGTTACTCTTCACTGTATTTGGTTGGCAACAGCATACATCAATCCGCACGCTTTACTCCATCTTTAAGAGCATCTTTTATTAGTCCCCGCACCTCTGCGGGCAATCCTTCCGGTAGTGAATCAATTGAGAACCAGGATGCTTTTCGTATTTCAATACTCTGCGGTGAAGCGTCTCCCTCGGGACGGCAACGAAATACGATCTCTATCTGCCTCGGTTTCTTAAAGGCGCGCGTAGTTACCACTTCAACACCCGCAAGCTCGAGTCCCACTTCTTCGCGCAGCTCTCGTCTGACGGCTTCGTCGGGTTGCTCTCCGGCTTCAATGAAGCCGCCGGGGAGGCCCCAACCCGTTCCGGGCCGAAAGCGGTGTTTAAGCAACAATACTCTTCTCTGTTCATCGACTACGATAGCCGCTGCTGTGACGGTGAAACGCGCGTTAGTCGCCCACATGGTCATACGGCGGAACACTCGAGGGATGTGACGCCAGATACCGCCGATAAGATCCTTGAGCATTTAGCGAGCATAGCACGGGTCATTTCCCATTCCTCATTTGACATTTTTGCATTGGTCATTTTTCTGATCTCATTTCGTGGTGATTCGTGTAACAAGCCTTGACAGTGGCTGATACCACGGAGGGTGCCGCGAAACAACATCCGATCAAATCCTGTTATAGTACCGATGATGCGGTCTTTGTGCCGTGTCAAAAAACGCTCCATGATTCTCCTCCACTTGGTGCTTGTGCTAAAGACATCATGCGCGAAGAGATCATGGGGCGTCATCATTTATTTTGGTTGCGGCCCGAATGGGCTGCGTCATGTAGTTTCGTGGATCGCTTGTTTGGCTGAGAGATGAGAACGATCCACGAAATGACACGGACGGACACGAAACAATAGGCACAAATGGCGAATGAAAAACGTCAAATGAGAAATGGAAAATGCTCCTCTGTATCCCCGTGTCTCCGCGTCCTCGCGTCTCCCAATTGACGCATCCTGAATGAACTCTGTAATATCGACACGGCAGCTCATTTCGGTTACTTCTGACGAATCGCTACGCCAACCATGTCAGCAAACGTTTCTAAACCAAACGCCGCCGAGGAAAACGCCACCGCAGCACAGGCGCCCAAGCGCATAACGAACGCGCAGACCGTCTGCAATCAGAAAAACGCAAAAGGCAAACTCTGTAACGGGCACTTGAAGCAATTGCGCACGGCGGGCGAGGCTGCGGAGATTCATCTGCGCGGCGACGATGTGCTGTCCAAATGTCAGACCTGCGGCACTCTGTACATGGGTCCTCCGCTGGGTCATGTACGCGATCCGCAAAAACAGAGTCGCTTCGTTGAAGCCGAGTTAACGGCGCTGTTGCAAGCGGCAGGCGGCACGATGCCGGTGATTAAGAAAGATGAGCGCGGCGTCTTTGTTATGGTTGAAGCGGCGGCTGGCCACGCTCCGGCCGCCGCAAAACCAGCCGCTGCTAAACCGGCAACGGCAGGTGGGGCCCAGAAAGCGCCTGGATCCGCGGCTGTCACTCCGAAAGCTGCCGCAGCTGCCCCCAAGCCAGCGGCACATAAAGTGGGTGCCGAGCCCAACCGTAAGTTATTCAAGAGATCGAATTACATGGGCGTCGCGGACACAGGTCCCGTGCCCGGCGAGACCTTCGAACAGAAAGTTGCGCGTCTTAAGGCCGTGGCTGTTGCTGCCAAACAGCGCGCGGAAGAAGGCGGTGGCGACCTTGCGCCGAGCGCGGAGAAGAACGCCGCCGCAGTTGCGCCCGAAGAACAGACGAGCGCACCCGCGCCCGTAGCAAATGCGGAGCCTTCTGAATCCGCACCCGCTGTCGCCGCAGCGCCCGCACCCGTTGCGTCGTCGAACACCGCGCACAAACCCACAGGAAACGCGGATCGAACGTTGATGAGGAGATCAACCTACGGCGTCGTGGTGGATACCGGTCCGATTGCTGGAGAGAGTTTCGGGCAGAAAGTTGAACGCCTAAGAGCCGTCTCGGCAGCCGCAAAAGAAAGATCGGAGCAGGGATAAGAAATCATTTAGCCGCGGACACACGGATGAACCCGTATCAACAAAAACAAAAAGCACAACGACTCAACTTAAAGCATTTGATAAGTCCCTCTTTCAGATCCGGGTTTATTCCCGCGGATTTGCGGTTAATCAGTTTAGCGCAGCATCATGATCAACTGATGCTCAGCGATCGCAAGTCTTAGGAACTCTTGTTTTCTGCGGTTCTCCACCTTCCGGAAAAGAGACCACAAATCATTTTAACTCTCTCGAACCACTAAACCCTCCCGCGCGAGCTTCCAGTCGAGGACTTCAGCCCCTGGTTCTGCGGCAAGCGCTTTTTCGACCTCAGCCTTTTGACCTTCCGAGCACAAAAAAGCGATGCAACCTCCCCCGCCTGCGCCACAAACCTTGGCTGCTTCGGCGCCGTTCGCCAGCGCCTTCGCTACCAAAGTTTCCATCTGGGGAGTTGTCACTCCCGGGGCCAGCCGTTTCCGATTTGGGTAAGCAGCGTGCATCGTTGAACGTACCCGCTGCCAGTCGTCGGCTAACAGGGCTTCTCGCATCGCCAGAGCAGAATCACGGATGCCTTCGAAGAGTTGGAAGATCTCCGGGTCACCGTCGATATGTCTCTTTACAATCTCCCAGTTGTTTGTCCCCGAGAGACGCGGCTCGCCCGTGTAACAAATCACAATCCGACTTTCCAGTTTCGATTCGTCAACATTGAGCGCCTCACGCTCGATGCCGTCTGCCCGAAAATGAATACAGGAAGTGGAACCATAAAATGCCGGATAGTAGTCCTGGAAACCGGCGGGGACGCGAATCACTGTGGTCTCGATATTAGCAACCAGGGCGATGAATTTCCGCTCGTCGTAGCGATCCGCTGCGAGACGATTGAGCGCTCCAATGCAAGCTATGGCCAGGGCGGAGGATCCGCCAAGACCCGCACCCGCCGGCGCTTCACTCGTCGCCGTAAGACGGAAACCAGTTTTCGGTTTGAAGAAATGGACCAACTTGGAAATCAGTTCGAGACGTTCTTCCCGCGCCAGGTCTTCGAGGCCGGAGAGTCGGGTCTCAAAAGCCACCTTTCGATCACGAGATTCAAGAATGACGCGATCGTCGTCGCGGGTTTCAATGCGACAGTAAGCCCGCAGAGAGATAGCGAAATTAACCGTGGCAGCTCCGGGATGAAAAAGATAGAGTGGCCAGATGTCGATGGTGCCTCCAGCGAGATCGACTCGTGTGGGGGCAGAAGATTCAATGATCATTTGCGATTTTTGGTTTTAGATTTTCGATTCGTCTTAATTTGACGTCATTCACTTCTTGTTTGTGTCCGTTAGGTCGAGTAGACAGGGTGCTCAGGCTGCGGGTGACATAGCACCATCGCTTGATTGCCGCCCTCTCCCTCACAGAACCGGACAAGCGGATTTCCCAGCATCCGGCTCTTCAGCCTCCCTTCAGGGCCGGTAAGCAGCGGAACGGGT
>JACCSP010000278.1 GCA_013812905.1 Pyrinomonadaceae bacterium | reverse complement strand
GGCGAGTGCTGTGCGCAGGTGCGCTTCCAAATCGGCGACGGCCCGGGTGCGGCGGCGGTGCGTGGGGAGCGACTCGACAGCGGCGAGCGCTGCGGCGAACGCTTCGCGCGCCTGCATCTGCTGCCCGGCCCGCAACAGGATTTCGCCGCGCCGGGTTAGCCAGACCTCTTTGCGCGACGACTGCACGGCGACAGAGTCCAGGCGCTCCAGCGCAGCGCCGTAATTCTTTAGTCGCAACTCAAGGTCAACGGCGTAAAGTTGTAGCGTGACGAGCGGCCCGAGTTTAGCTACACCCTCGTCCAGTACCCGCAAAGCTTCGCCGGTGTTGCCGGCCTCTACGGGTTCGGCGAGCGCCCGCGCGCGTTCGACGTATAACTCGGGCTCTGGCGTGAGCGTCTGCTCCGCTTCGGCGCGACGCCCGAGTTTAACGAGCACGCGGGCGAGCGTCGTGAGCGCTTCGAAATGTGCGGGGTGCTTGCCGAGAAAGCGGTCGAGCGCAACTTTGGCGGCCTGCGGGCGGCCCGCTTCAAAAAGCATCGTTCCGCGCGCGAGGTCAACGACGCTGAGAGCGGGCTGCAAACGTGCCGCGCGGTCATAGTCGGCGGCGGCGCGTCTCCAATCCCGATGAAGGCGATACAGTTCTCCGCGCTTTAAATAGAGAGAAGCATTGTGCGGGGCATGTTTAATCCGTGCCGTCAACTCCACGATCTGCTCGTGCAGGCCGTCGTGCGCCGCGGCGAGCGAAGCCAGCAGCGCGAGTCCGGCAAACAGTCTCGCGAGCGCATTCACGAACTTAATAACTTTTCGCGCGTTCATCCCCGTTCTGCTCGCACTTCACGGTTAACCACAGTTAAGAACATCCCTCTCAGCAATCCGGCGTGGCTTATTCATTTACTTTAGCGTCCGCGCGCTGACTGTGTTGGAGTAAGTCGAGTTGCCGCTGGCGTTGTAGGCGCGCACGCGGTAACGATACGTCGTATTTTTTGTCAACCCCGTGTCAGGGAACGCTGTCGTCTTCGATGGGACGGTCGCGACCTGGGTGAAGCTCGAGCAGCTTGTGCCCTTGCAGCGCTCAATCTTAAACCCTGATTCGTTGCCAGAGTTGTCAACCCACGAAAGATTGATCTGGCTTCTGGATGCGGCCGTCGCCGTCAAACTGCTCGGCGCAGCCGGTGTCGCAGGCGGAGTCTGTGTCGTAGCTGCGGCGGTGTTGGAAGACGATGAATCGCCACCACCGTTGAAGGCGAATACGCGGTAGACGAATGTGGTGCTCGCCGGAAGTCCGGTGTTGTTAAAGGTGGTGACGTTGGCGCCTACCGTGGCTACCTGTGAGAAGTTCGTGCAGCCTGCGCTCTGGCAACGTTCGATCCTAAATCCGCTCTCGTCATTCGCGTTGTCGGTCCAAGTCAGGCTGATCTGACTGCTCGAAGCATCGCTTGCCGTCAGCGCCGTCGGCGCGGCGGGCGGCGGGGCAGCATTCCCTTTGGTGATGGTGAAGTAATCCGCGACGACGCCATTCTCGCGCAGGAACTTGGCGTCGAGTGTGGTGCCGTTGACGTCCAAGACCATCGAGCCCAGGTTGTTGAGCGAGATGAACATTGCCGAATGATTGAGCGCTCCGCCGCTGGCCTGCCCGGAACTCCCTGCCACTGCATAGACCGCGCCCTCGTGCGGGCCAGGGCCGAGCGTCGGCTTGTTGTACGCGCCAGTAACATCGGCGCGCCCGCTGCCTCCGTTCTTCTTCATCGCAGTGGTAAAGGTGCCGGACGTTCCGTAGTGCCCGTCGATCAGATAGGAACGTTCGTACGAGTGGCTGTGACCGCTTAAGACGACGTCGACGCCGCCGTCCTCGAGAATGGGAAGGAAGTTCTGGCGCATCGCGGCCAAGATGGGGTCGGTGTCGGAGTCGTGCGAGCCTTTGCTGTATGGCGGATGGTGCCAGAAGGCGATGATCCACTGCAGCGTTGTTGAGGCGAGGTCATTCCTCAGCCACGTGGCCATCGGACCATTCGCCGAGCGGTCGGAGGTCATGGAGTCGAGGCAGATGAAGTGGATGTTGGCGTAGTCAAACGAGTAATACTTCTCCGTGCCCGAGGCCATGCCACCCGCCTCCGCGCCCGTCGGTAGCGTGAACATTGCGAAGTAAGGCAGAGTTGAAGGCGGATTGGCTGATTGAGCCGTGTCGTGGTTGCCGAGCGTAGGCCAGAGCACGGACTTTCTGAGCATCGTCGGGTACATGTCGAAGACCGCCGCCTGGTATTCGCTGTCGGTCCCGTTTTGGTAGGCGTTGTCGCCCAGCATCAGCCACAGATTTGTGTGCACCGCACCTGTAAAGTTGTAGTAGGCGTTACGCACGGATTGCGCGTTGGCGTTCGCCGTCCCTGAATCCCCGAGAACCCAGATGCGCGTGACCGCGCTCGCTCCCACAGTTGGAGTTGTAAAGAAGAAGTGATCGGCGTCGTTTCCCGTCAACGTCTGCGCAGTCGAGCCTACGGAATAGAAATATTGCGTGGCAGGCAAGAGGCCGGAAATCGTCACCTCATGCTCCGTAGTCAACGTGGCGTTGTCGCTGTTCGACGTGAGGCTCCCCAGCGCGGTACCGTACCGAACGCGGCTGTCGGTCGCGACGTTGGTGCGCCAGCGCACGATGACTCCGGTCGGCGTGCCAGTTTGCAGGTAAGGGCCGCGTGTCACCGAAGCGGTCCCGTCCGTGGCCGTCAGTTGCAGATCGAAACTGATGTCGGAACTTGCTCCACTCGACTGGTGTAACTCAACCGCCAGGACGTTGGTGCCGTTGACGAGGAGCCCCGGGCTGATCGTAGTTTGAAACCATGCCGACTCGTCCGTCCCGCCGACCGCGACTGATGCGGCGGTCTGATAACCGACACCCCCGGCGGGCATGTTACTGCGCCACACCTCCGTGCCGTTGAGGTAGATGACCGCGCCGTCATCCCTGAGAAGCTTGAGAGTCAGGCCGTTAAAGGCCGAAGCGTCTGCGACATTAAAAGCGCGGCGGAAGTAGGTCGTGATGTATTTATTGTTCGGGTCGGCGCCGTAGTTGAGAGGCGTCGCTTCGTCTCCGTCGCCATAACCTAACTGGCCGGGACCGAAAGGCCATGCGGAATCATTGAAAGAGGCCGCGCGCCACGAGGTGCCTTGATCGGAGCCGTTGTCAAGATACTTCCAGACCGCGCCCGCGTTCACGAGCGGCGTGTCTGCGGCTTTGGCCGGAGGCGCACATACAATGCAGGCAAGAAACAGGGCCCCTATGAATCTGTATGTTTTTCTTAGTGTGATGGCTTGATCGATTGGCATGTCTCTTCCTTTCGTTGTCTTCCCACTGAAGGCGCTCGTTTGGTACATCAGCCGGGTACATAGCGGCCCGGGGTACCGGCCCCCTACTTGCGCAGCGTCTTGGCACTTACCCTGTTGGAGTAAGGAGAGTTGCCGCTGGCGTTGTAGGCTCGCACGCGGTACGAGTAGGTCGTGTTCCTGCTCAGCCCCGTGTTCGAGTAATTCGTGACGCTCGGTCCCAGTGTCACGATCTGCGTGAAGTTGGTGCAGCTGGAGCCGTTGCAACGCTCGATACGAAAACCCTGCTCGTTGCCCGCGTTGTCCGCCCACGTGAGATTAATCTGGTTGGTGGAGACGGCCGTGGCGGTGAGATTGCTCGGCGCGTTGGGCGTGGCCGAGTTCACGACGACGGTTACGGTGTCGGTCGAAGTCGCTCCCTGGTTGTCAGTCACCATCAGGACAGCGTTATACGT
This sequence comes from Pyrinomonadaceae bacterium, assembly GCA_013812905.1. Classification (GTDB taxonomy): domain Bacteria; phylum Acidobacteriota; class Blastocatellia; order Pyrinomonadales; family Pyrinomonadaceae; genus PSRF01. The sequence goes on along the minus strand of JACCSP010000278.1, from coordinate 5,600 downwards.
ACCTGGAGCTATGTAGGTATGGCTGGCCGTAACTCCAGAAGCGTTGGCGCCGTTCCCGAAATCCCACGCATAAGAAGCTATTGTGCCGTCCGGGTCGGACGAGCCGGCGCCGTCAAAAGTAACTGCTAAGGGGGCGACGCCGGAGGTAGGCAACGCTGATGCGGTTGCGTTTGGCGGTTGATTCCCACCAGCCGCAGAAATCACGAAGAGCGTAATGCTTTGAGCCGGAAGCGTCGCGCTAAGATTGTTGCCGCTGAAATTAATATCTGACAGACGGCTGATAGTGTTGGTGGCGCTCAACTGCCAGACCTGTGCCGTCCCGTTCTGCGCGAAGTTAGCGAGGTTAATGGTTGTCGGCGTGTTTCCGGAAAGGTATTTGCTTATGACCATCACGGTCAACGCACCGTCTGCCGAGCGCTCGGCGGCGAAGGCTGAGAGGTTATCAGCATTGGGCACGGACGCCGAGACGCTGGTGTCACCAAAGGTGGCCTTGTTGCCGTCATAGTTGCGGTACATCTTCATTGCCTTGAAGGTCGGCGTAGAGGAGGCAGGCGTGGCCCAGCGCGCCGCCATGTCTAGACCTTCGCGCCCGAAGATGCCATAGATGTCGGCCTGCGCCGTCGCACCGTTGATGTGGGCTTCGGCCCCCCAATTGTACTCGGTGATGCCGGTCAACGTGCCTGGGTAGTAAGCGTTTACCCAATCGCGGAGGCGCGGCACAAGCCGTACGCGATCGCCTATCCAAGATTCATCCAGGTAGTTGGGGTCCCAGAGCGAGCGCGTCGAGCGGTTACGCCGGAGCTGCATCGCGGACGACGTGTCGTTACTGAACTCGCCGCCCTGCGGGTAGTAGTGGACAGTGAACACGTCGAGGAGTCGTCGCCCGGTGCCCGCATTGTTCTGTCGCAACTGATCAAGCAGCCATGGCAGGTAATCCCATTCGCCGTGGTTAGCACGGTCGGGCAAGTAACTCCACCCGTTCAAATTTCCATACTGCTGGTCGTAGCCGCTGAAGGTGTAGCCGCTCCAACCCCACTCTTCGGGACCGACCACAAGCGCCGTCGAGTCCACCGCTTTGATTTTTCCGGCGTAGTCGAGAATCTTGTTCTTGATTTCGTCCATTGTGGCGCCGGTTGGTTGAACGTCGCGGTGGGTCGAGTGCCAGAGGCTGTGCTCGTTGTCGAGGATGTAATAGCGCAGGCCGCCGGTCGCATTCGTGCCCCACCGGTTGACGAGGTGCTGCACCCACGCTTGTTGGAGGGGGGAATCCGAAGGCACGTTGGCGTCGGTCGGGTCGTTGCCGGTGACATACTGTCCCGACGTCCGAATGCCATTGCCGGCGTCAGGAAACCACTGCCAGTCGTTTCCGGTTTGCGCCCCATATTTGGCGATGGAAAAGCTGGCGAGCTTGGCGCGGTTCGCACCGAGTTTGGCGACCCAGCCGATCAGCGGCAGGGTGAGCATCGCCTCAGCTCCAGCCGATTTGGAGTTTGAGATAAAGGTGTCGCCGCGCTCGCCGGCCACGGCACTACTGTCGCCAATTGATTGGTAGTACCAATCGTTGGCGCGGTTGTCGGCGTTGAGCTGCCAGTTGTAGCGTGTGGTGTTGTTGCCGCCGTGCCGGTTGAGCGGAGTGTTCAAGTCGTTCAACTCGGCTGTGCTGGCGTGCGCCACACCGTAAATGTTCCGGTTAATGGAACGCCGGTTGGCAGCAGCGTCCACGTTGACCGCCACGGCAGCATTCTGCGCGCGAGTCACCGCAAGGGGAGATAAAATGATGGCGCAGATTAATATATTCAGCAGAGCTCTTCTGCTCCAATTAAGCATAAATTCCGACTCCTTATTTAGTTATCTTATTTACGTACTTTAATTGGGAGGAGAATTCGGGGCATCCCGCTCGATGATTGCAACACTTACGCGTATGCGATTGAATCTTGACCGGTCGTCAATCTGAGCCGGGAAAATTGAGCGCGCATCAAGAAGCAGAGAGAGCTTAACACAGACAAGACTCGAACGAAGAAAAAAGGCCAATTTCTTGAACCTGTACTCCACTGACGATTGAAGCCAAGCCCTGCCACTTAACCAATTAGTAAAATTTTAGGCCAGCTCCAAAGCAAGCACTTTAAAGACAGGACACTCGGCTTCTGAACCTGGGGAATCTGTGGTATGCCCAGGTAAAAGGTGAGACCGAGAAAACCCGAGAAATTCGGGCCATTTTAGGCTACATCCGCCCGCTGCGCGAGATGGAAAAAAGGGCGCATTGCTTATTTACTTTAGACATGAAACAGGAGACTTCATGTCTTGCGATCAGACTCTATGTGTCTGCGCTCACACTTATGTTTTTGCTCGTCGCTCTAAAGACAAGGGACATCGGGGTTTTGGACGCAATCGTAGTTATATGCCCGCTGCTGTACCTGATTCTTGACACGAGGGAAGAGCTCCAAACTCTAAAATTACTTGAGGCGCGGGTTTCATCTCTCTCAGCGAGTAACCCCGGCAATTCTTCACAATAGATGCACGCTTCTTCCATATCCAATCTCATCCTCAGCCTTGTGGTTGCGCACATTCTCCACGAGATTGGCCACCTGCTGGCAGCTCGAGCCTGCAAGATTCGTGTAACCGAAGCCGCATTTGGTTGGGGTCCTCTCCTTTTCGGCGCGCACCTCCAGGGCGTTCATTATCAGCTGCGACTACTACCCTTAGGTGCCCATGTCCGGATGGATATGAAGGGCTTGCAGAGACGCCCCTTAAGCCAACAGTTGTTTGTGCTTCTGGCGGGCATTGCCGTAAATTTCATTCTGGCCGCGATCGCTTGGGGATCATTTTTCGGCGCCCTCAATCTGGTACTGGCCATCGGGAATCTTTTTCCCTTGTACCAACAGGACGGATGGAAAAGCGGGATGGTGATTTTCCGTAGAGTATTTGGACGTCCAAACCCGCTGGTGGAGTGGTCCTTCACGATTTCGGGGGTGGTGGTGGGTTTTGCTGTGCTGGCGTTCGCTCTATTTAGCCTCTGAGAATTAGACCCATTGGGTCGGCACCAGCACGCGGTAGCGGTTGGGTCTGTCGACGCGCACTCGCTGATGCCGCAGTCCCACGAAGTCAGTGCACCTCGCGGTAGCGGGTACGTCCTCGTTAGCGACTCACTCAAGCCGCGGGCCCATGAGGTCAGGACCCACTCGCTACCCGCGAGCAAGGTAATACTGACGTCGTTACTGACGCCCAGTTCAAACATGCTAATGTTGACTGGCGACGGCAAATCAAGAGAGGCCAAAAAGACGAACGGTTTCTGAGCTTAAGTAAATCAGTGATGATAACCAGCAGGGAAGAATCGCACGCGGGCAAGCTCACAGTCTTGGTTGTGGATGACGACGACGACCTGCGCTTCCTAATAGCCGAAATCCTTCGCAAGGAAGGGTACTGCGTCACTGAAGCTGCCAGCGCCAGGGAGGCCGAAGAGGCAGCCCTTATTCAAACCCCGGATCTTGTTTTGATGGATATCGGGATGCCCGGAGAGGATGGGCTGAGCGCCGTATGGCGCATGCGGGAGCATCCCGAGCTAGCCGAGGTGCCAGTTGTGATCGTTTCTGCTTATGACTCTTTTGATCTTCGCGCCGAAGCCGCTGCCGAGGGATGTAGAGCGTATCTGACTAAGCCGTTGGATCCAGTCGTACTGAAATCCATGCTTGGTGAGATTCTACGATCGTAAATACGCGGGTGTTCCTCTGATACGATCTTCCAGCAATAATCAAACCCACCCATTCACCTCCGCGATGCCTGAAAAAAGCAGAGCGTCCATTAAGTGAGCGCCAGGAAAACAGTGGATCTGGGGCTTACACGCCCCAGCCTTTAGGGTGTCACCCGCTTCCGCAGGCTGGATTAATGATGGTTTGTTATCGTCACTGCGAAATCGTGGTGGCTACCACCATTTCCCGGATAGCCTGCCAGGCCCGCTCGGCCTCCTCGCCGAAGAGCACCAATTCGTTCTGGCGCTCGTCCAGATCCAGGCCCAGCCGCGTCTTCATCTCGCCCTCGCCGGAACGGAAATGCGCACTGGTGATGTGATCTACATGGACTACAATCCTTCCGCCTTCGGGGTGGGCGACCTCGATGAATTTCATATCATTAGCTCCAAGAGGGAAGTGCCAGATTGTTACCTGCGGCCGGAGAGTCTGTGTGAGGCATTTCCGACATGAATATGGGGCCCTGTTGCCACACCTGGAATTGGGCCTCGAAAGGCCAGATAGGGTATGCCTTCATTCCTCAGGAATCTGATCAAAGCTCTACCCTCCGGGCTGTCCGGATGCAGTGAAACATCCATTCCATTTCGATGATCGAGTCCCCAACGAGTGTGCAGGTAGGACTGGCCGAAAGCCCCCAGGGGCAGGTTTCGGCCAAATCTGCCCAGAAAAAAGCTCTCGACTTTGGGCGAGTCGGAAATTCTCCATGTGACCGACCTCGGCAACGGTTCGGTAAGCGATAACGATTTGATGGGGGAGACGCGTTCTATTCGTGCAACCCTGGCTGACTCAAGGAATGTCGAAACATTGCCGAGCTTGTACCAAATGCCTTCGGCGCCTTCCGTCACCTCATCAACCTGCAGTCGCCGCCCGCCTACCAGATGGATCCAGATCACAGGACTGTCAGGCACAACATCGGTTGTAGGCGCGGTTTCAATAGCGACGTCACGCGATTGAGAAGTCGCACCTATGTCTTGCTCAGATCCTCTCACTCTCTCCCCCACCTGACCTGCAGCGGAAGAAAAGGCGGTCGCGAGAATAAGCGCAGTGCAAAGATAAGTCGTTAATAACTGCATCGTCTTTTTCGGATTCAAAGTGAAGACGTCTACAAGATTCACCGACGGGTTACCGCACGTAACTTTGTTGTTGGTCTGTTGAAGACAGCATCGCTTACTTCGACGTTATGCTTCACCTCGTCAAAGGTGAAGACAAGACTCAGACCAGGGAATGATTGAGTGATCGTGAAGGGCATCTTGATGCCGTCCACGTCTTTCCAATCGTCGAGGTAAATCTCGGCCGCGGTTCTTACACCCATTGCGGCACGGACTGCGTCCCAACGCATGATCAGCCCGTTCTCCTTACTGAAGTAGAGCCGCTCGGCCTCACCACCTCGTGGTTTCGCCTCGACGACAAAGGCTTCGCGAAAGCCAATCTTCGAGACGCCGAGAAGCCGCAGCTGCGGGTAATTAGCCTTGAGCCTTAGGAGGCTATGAAAATCGGCGTCCCGTTTGAGCGCAGCCAGTTCGGCGCCTACGGCTGGGCGCACACCCGTTCGCGCGCTTTGGCTCCACCCTACAGCACCGTTAAATCCTTGTTTGATCACACCCAATTCAGGTAACTCGATAGTCGTGACCACCTTATTGGGGGCCTTGGCGTACGTTGCAAACGACCCACGTCCCATAGTTGAGACGCTAACCTTGCCCTTGGCGCTCCGCGTAGTGAACTTCCCAGCAGCGTCTTGCCCGCCCACCGCGTCCACGTATCGTTCAATCAATTGATCGACGGACGGCAGCGGGCCGGTCGACTCTATCTTTTCGCGGGTCGCAACCTCGGGTACTCGCGCCCATGTGGTCCTGCTGT
>JACCSP010000271.1 GCA_013812905.1 Pyrinomonadaceae bacterium | reverse complement strand
GCTGGTCGGTCAAAGGGTGGTGGGTGAAATCAATGTCGGCTGCGGTGAATGTGAACTCTGTCGTACGGGCGATCCCCGCCACTGTTCCAAACGGACCGTGCTCGGAATCGTAGGACGTGATGGGGCCCATGCAGAATTCCTACGGCTTCCCCTCATGAACCTTTTGCCAGTGCCGGAGAAAATTGCTGACGAACACGCTGTATTCGCCGAGCCCCTGGCCGCAGCCTGTGGAATTATGGAACGCACCCCAGTTACGAAAGATAAGAAGGTGGCCGTGATCGGTGATGGCAAGCTGGGTTTGCTCTGTGCGCAGGCGATGGCTTTAACAGGTGCGCCGGTTCTGCTTATCGGTCATCACCCGGAAAAAATGCGCATCGCAGAACGCCGCGGAATTGAAACAGCTACTGCCAAAAACGCAGCTGGGAAAAGACATGAATTTGATGTGGTCGTCGAAGCCTCGGGCTCGGCGTCTGCCTTTGACACAGCCGTCTGTCTTTTGCGGCCCCGCGGGGTGCTGGTTCTCAAGTCTACGTTTCATGGCACATCGGAGATAAATGCGGCGACGATTGTAGTGAATGAAATCAGCATTATCGGGTCACGCTGCGGGCGATTGGCACCTGCGCTCGATCTGCTGAAGAAAGGCGCCATTGATGTGGATAGCCTGATCAGCGAAGAATACCCGCTGCGAGATGGATTGTTGGCTATGGAGCGCGGCGCTAAGAAGGGAATATTGAAGGTACTTCTCCGGCCGTAAGGAGAAGGAGGCAGGAGCAGGAAACAGACGGCAGGAAAACAAGACCTCGTCCCGCTGCCCCCGCCTCCTGCCCCAGCCTTCTTTTGCCCCTGGCTTCGGCTTTGGTTATACTCTGAACTCTCCAATAAGCGCCCGACCGTGCTCCCAGTCGCCTGGGTGCCGCTATCGGGCGCCCGATGTCGGTTTTTTCCCCAAAAAGGCGGTGGGTTATGTTCGAGCGTCCCCAAGACCAAACAACAGTTCAAGAGTGGGCCATTTTGCGAAAGCTGCGGCTCTGGATTGCCGCTCTCGCAGTAGCATGTCTTGTCGCCGGTATTGGCATTGGCGCGATGCTTTCTGGCCAACCAACCGTAGCGCAAAACGAAGCGCAGATTGCCCGCGCGCCGGAAGCCTTGTCCGCCTCGTTTGCCGAGATTGCCCGACGAGTCGAGCCCGCAGTGGTAAATATTGAAACCATGACCGCCGCTCCTGAGACGGCTGCTAAAGACGATGCTGAAATAGACCCTCAGGCGTCGAACCCCTTACTTGACATGTTTCGGCGTCAGGCGCGCCGCCCCTCTCGCGGTGTGGGAAGCGGATTTATCGTCAGCCCGAAAGGCTACATTCTTACCAATGAACATGTCATTGAAGGAGCGACTAGAATTACTGTCGGACTTCAATCCGGCGAAAAATATCGCGGCAAGATTGTGGGCATCGATGAAGAGACGGATGTTGCGGTAATCAAGATCGAGGCTTCGCAGGACTTGCCTACCGTCACCTTGGGCGATTCCAATTCGGCAGAGGTGGGCGACTGGGTGCTGGCAATGGGTTCTCCCTTCGGACTGGACCAGACCGTCACGGCCGGCATTATCTCCAAGAAAGAGAGAGAAACTCCCTACTTCACAAGTTTCCAGCGTTTCCTGCAAACCGATGCGGCGATCAATCGCGGCAACAGCGGTGGACCGTTGGTGAATATGCGAGGTGAAGTGATTGGAGTGAATTCGCAGATTGCCACTTCCACTGGCGACTATAACGGTATTGGGTTTGCGCTTCCGGCTAACGAAGCCAACTTCGTCTATCGCCAGTTGGTGTCCCAGGGAAAGGTGAGTCGCGGCTTTCTGGGTATAACGCTCGACTCAGTCAAAGATGAGTTTGCCAGGGTCTATGGTTTACCAGAGGCCAAAGGCGCGATTGTGATGGATGTTACACAGACTAAGGATGGGCAGTTAACACCCGCGGCCAAGGCCGGTATTCAGTCGAACGACATCATTGTCGAGTTTAATGGACAGTCCGTTGCTCACGCTCAAGATTTGATTCAAAAAGTTGCGAGCAGTCCGGTGGGCCAGTCCGTGGCTTTGACATATCTGCGCGACGTCGATGGCAAACTGGAAAAAAACACAGCGAATGTTGTGCTAGGTGAGAGACCTCCCCCCCAGGTGATACCGATAACCGAGGAGCCCAGCGGAAAAAGGAAAGAGTCTGACACCAAAGGAGACGCCAAAGGAAATGGACCGCAGCTCGGAATTACCCTCGCGGAAATCACGCAACAACTAGTCGCGGAAAAACACCTGACCGGGGTGCGCGGTCTCTACGTCAAAACCGTCGATCCTAATGGCCTCGCGGCCGATGTGCGACTGGCGGGCGGCCAGCCGGCGTTGAGTGAAGGTGACGTAATCACGCGCATCAATCGGGTTCAGGTGACCACGCTCGCGGATTTTCAGCGCGTCTTAAACGGACTAAAACCCGGCGATCCCATCGTGTTGAACGTTTCTACTTATCGACGCGAAGTCGATCGTGTAGCGCAGCGAATATTACAGTTCACTTACCAATAAAGAAACGGGTATTGGGTGTCGGATATCGGGTGCCGGAAAGGCCCGGTTCAGCCGGCACCCGATACCTGACACCCGAAACCTAATCTATGGCTCAAGCAAAAAAGGCTCTCGCAAAAAACTCTCGGAAACAAAATGGACGCAGTGCGCCTCGCGCTTCCGTAAAATCCTACAACAACTATATCGGCGGCGAATGGGTTCCGAGTGAGTCGGGCGAGGTATTCGAAAACATCAATCCCGCTGACACTCGTGACACCATCGGTCGTTTCCCGCTGTCAACCAGTGCTGACGTAAACGCCGCAGTCAATGCAGCTCAGGAAGCATTTGATCGTTGGCGCCATACGCCCGCCCCACGTCGAGCGGAAACTCTTTTCCGCCTGGGTGAGATCCTGATTCGAAATAAAGAAACATTCACCGCCGACATGACTCGTGAGATGGGCAAGGTATTAAAAGAAGCGGGCGGTGATGTTCAGGAAGCGATTGATTGCACTTACTACACGGCGGGCGAAGGCCGGCGTCTGCACGGATTTACTACACCAGCCGAGATGCCCGACAAGTTTGCTATGTGTGTGCGTCAACCGGTGGGACTCTGCGGCTTGATCACACCGTGGAATTTCCCGATGGCCATTCCTTCGTGGAAACTCATTCCTGCCCTTATCTGCGGCAACACCGTTGTCTTAAAACCTGCTGAAGACACCCCGCTCTCCAGTTACAACCTTGTGAAAGCTTGTGAAGAAGCCGGTATTCCGCCAGGGGTTGTAAACCTCGTGACGGGATATGGCGAGCCGGCAGGGGCCGCGATGACAACCCACCCAGCCTTGCGGCTTATTTCGTTCACCGGATCGACGGAAACCGGACGACTGGTAGCCTCGGCCTGTGCCGAACGTAACGCAATCTGTTCATTGGAGATGGGCGGCAAGAACGCAATCATCATAATGGACGACGCCGATATCGATCTGGCGATCGAGGGAGCGGTGTGGGGAGCGTTTGGTACGTCGGGTCAACGCTGCACCGCGTCGTCGCGGCTGATTGTTCACAAGAAGGTTTACAAGAAATTTTCGCAGAGGCTGGTTGAGCGCACGGAGGAACTCAGAATCGGAAATGGCGCGGATCCGAAGACTGACGTGGGTCCGGTGATCAATGCCGCCGCGGTCGAGAAGATCATGGGGTACATCGATATCGGCCGGAATGAAGATGGCGCCACTCTGGCCTGGGGTGGCAAACGACTCACCCGGAGCGATTACGCACACGGTTATTTCATTGAGCCAACTGTGTTCACCGACGTAGCTCCCGACATGCGTATTGCTCAGGAAGAGATTTTTGGACCAGTCACTTCGGTGATCCCTGCCAACTCCCTGGATGACGCGGTAAAGATTGCCAATGGAGTGCGCTACGGCTTGTCCGCGGCAATCTACACCCGCGACGTTAATCGGGCGTTCCACGCAATGAATGAGCTGTACACCGGCATCTGCTACGTCAACGCATCGACAATAGGTGCCGAAGTTCATCTGCCGTTTGGCGGAACGAAGGCCACTGGCAATGGGCATCGCGAAGCCGGAACACAGGTACTTGAAATCTTTTCCGAATGGAAGTCCATTTACGTTGATTACAGCGGAAAGCTTCAGCGAGCTCAGATTGACGAAGTAAAGCTGTAAGAAACCCGATCAACGATCTATTGTCTAAAATCCCATCAGTGATTGGAGTAACAACGACGTGATCGTCGGTCTGCCGAAAGAGATCAAAGACAATGAGTACCGGGTGGGCTTAACACCGGCGGGCGTGCGTGCCCTAACTGACGCCGGCCACCAGGTGGTTGTCGAACGGACCGCGGGCGAAGGCTCAGGGTTCGAGGATGGCCTTTATCAGAAGGCGGGGGCGCAGATTCTTGGCTCCCCCGATGAGGTTTGGGCTCAGGGCGAGATGATTGTAAAAGTGAAGGAGCCGATTAAGCCGGAGTACCCCAGAATGCGGGAAGGCCAGGTGCTCTTTACCTATCTTCACCTGGCTCCAGATAAACAACTCACTGAACAGCTTCTCAAACGCAAGGTTAACGGTATCGCTTACGAAACCATTACCGATCGGCGTGGCGGCTTGCCCCTCCTAACGCCCATGTCTGAGGTCGCCGGCCGCATGGCCATACAGGTTGGGGCGCACTATCTCGAGAAAATGAGTGGCGGCCGGGGCATACTGCTGGGGGGAGTTCCCGGTGTGCCCGCAGCCCGCGTTGTGATTATTGGCGGCGGGGTGGTGGGAACAAACGCTGCCAAGATTGCCGTCGGCATGGGCGCGCATGTAACCATGATCGACAACAACCTCGACCGCTTGCGGGAACTTGACGATATATTCCTCTCAAAGATCTCAACGCTGGCTTCCAGCGCCTACATGATCCACGATGCCGTCTCACAAGCCGATCTGATCGTGGGCGCAGTGCTAGTGCCGGGCGCCTCCGCCCCCAGGCTAGTTACCCGTGGCATGCTGAAAGATGTTCCCAACGGCGCCGTCATCGTCGACGTGGCAGTGGATCAGGGTGGCTGCATCGAAACCACACACCCCACAACGCACTCGGATCCCACCTACTACGTCGAAGGCGTCTTGCATTATTGCGTAGCGAACATGCCAGGTGCAGTGCCGCGCACTTCCACCTTCGCGCTCACCAATGCAACTCTTCCTTATGCGCTCAGACTGGCTAATAGAGGATTCTTCGAGGCAATTTCCAGCGACTCGGGTTTGAAGGCCGGAGTGAACACTTATGCTGGCCATTGTACTTATGAAGCCGTCGCTACTTCACAGGGGTTGAAACACACGCCGCTGGACGAATTGATTGGAACGAGGACCGCTAAGACGGCCTGAATTAAGCCATGCAAAGTTGCAGGGTGGGATCGGGCAAAGCGGAGCGCGCTCGACCAAGCCCTCCTAAGGGCGCACAGAATCTTTCGGAAACCTGATCGTTGCCTTCGCGCTATTTTGAAACTCAGCCCGGCTGGGTGCGATGACGTTACGTTTGATGAGCTTGGTGCGCCCTTTCGGGGGCGGTTGTGGCTACCTTCTACCGCGCCTTCTGCGCTGGTTGAGTTATTCCTCCTAGATCAATTCTGGGGACTCAGCATCCGGACGCTAGCGGTTGCTCCGCTCCCTACTTCCTCCCTAGCAGCAGCTCAGCCACGCATTCCGTTAGGTCCTCAGCGGCCACAGGCTTTGAAAACACCGCATCGGCGTATTCTTCTTCACGGCTGTCTTCCTTTACTTCCATTCCGCTCAGAAAGATGATCGGGATATGAGAAAGTTGCGGGCTGTTGCGCAAAAACCGGCTCAGCTCATGGCCGCTGAGATTAGGCATCATGGCATCCGTTATCACTATGTCTACGGCCGAGGTCAGCGCTAACTTCATGGCCTCGAGTCCGTCCGCCGCCGAAAGCACCTCGTAGCCTGCCCGCTGCAGGGTTACTTCGACATAACGCCGCAGAGCATTGTCGTCCTCGACCAGCAAAACTCGGGCACGGGCATGCACGTCACCCTGCGTCGCTACTTGGAGCGATTCCAGCGGCACGATCTCGTTCTCGGTATACTTTGCGAACTCTTTCACGGTTGCCATTTGAAGAAGAACTTCGGAAAGCCAGTGAGAGGGGCTTGAAGGAGTCAGCCCGGAAACGGGCTATACAGGCAGAGTAAAGTCGGAGCCGACGCCTTGTCAACATTTCCATCTGGTCGATACTGGTTAGTTCCCAGTACGCAGTGCGAACAGACCTCCGGTTGTGGCGGCAAGGGTGGATAATTGTGGGGCTGTCCCTCCGTGGGCGCCCGCTGCCACCGCCGCCGCGGGGTGCGGAGGGACACCGCTACACTTTCTAGTCAATAAACTGCCGATGCCACAGTTCCAGGTTGAGCAGCTGGAAAACTTGGAGGTTGTAGTCTTCGCGCCCCGAAAGATTTGCTTTCACAATCCGTTTCACTTCGGCAGGTCGAAAGAGTCCACGGCGTTTTACGGTTTGGTCAGACATGAAATCTTCAACCAACGGACGCAGCGGCCCTCGCAGCCAGGAGCGGATCGGCGCCCCAAAACCGGCCTTCTTTCGCCACACAACCTCCCTCGGCAGCAGCGTTTCGACGGCCCGCTTGAGAACATACTTTCGTTTCAAGCCGTGCAGTTTTAGGCCGGGCGGCATGCCGGCGGCGAGTTCAATCATGTGCCGATTCAGGAATGGCACTCGCACCTCAAGATTGGCGGCCATGGAAGTCTTGTCGGTGGTGATCAGGTTCAGACAAGGCAAGAACGTTTTTAGATCGACGTAGAGCAGGCGGTTTAGCGGAGCGGCATTTTGCACCCGAGCGAAATAGCGACGATGTGCGGCATAGGCATCCAACTCATGAGTAGCCCGACGGAGATCCTCCGTGTATAGGCGACGCTTCTCCAAGTCGGTGAAATAAGTACCATAACCCAGATAACGATTCTCGAAATCCAGAGCGGCGCTGCGGGCAAATTTCTTTGCATTGCGCAAAGGTGCGGTAAGTTTTCCTGCCAGGCCTCCCGGGAGCGCTCGCTCGAGAGTCTTCATCAATGGCCGCCGCAAAAGTTGAGGCACCGGATCAAACGCTCCGGCGATCTTCATCGCGAGCTGGCGCGGATAACCTGCAAAAACTTCGTCACCCCCCATTCCTGACAACATGACAGTTAATGTCTCTCGGGCGGCCTGGGAAATAAGGTAGCTGGGAATGGCCATGTCTATAGCCGGCTCATCCATGTGATAGACGAGTTTCGGAAGCAAGTCCGCGACCGCGGGCTTGAGCTTGATCTCGTGATAATCGGTGTCCAGATGCTGATTGACTTGGCGCGCCCATCTGACATCATCCGGGATAATGTCGTAGCGCAGGTCCTCGCTCTCGATACCGACGGTATAGGTTGCGATCCGCCGCCCGTTGTTATGATTTTTCATCAAGGCGACGATCGAGGAAGAGTCGACACCTCCGGACAGAAATGATCCGAGTGGTACATCAGCTACCATTTCCATGTGCACCACCCGATCGAGCGTTTCCAACACGCGTTCCTGCCACCAGGTCTGGCTGCGTCCTTCTTGAATCTTGTCAAATGAAACATCCCACCACTCGTTGACTGTGATTTCGTCGTCGTGAAATGTGAGCGTGTGAGCGGGGGGGAGAGTCTTGATCCCTTTAATTAAAGTGTTGGGATCCGGGACCCAGAGGAAGGTCAGAAACTGGTGCAACCCTTCGGGGTCCAGAGCGCGCTCAATGAATCCGGTCGCCAGAATTGCTTTGCTTTCCGAGGCGAAGATAAAAGAGCTTCCCCTGCCATTTCTTGAGGGCAGATGGGCGTAGTAAAGCGGCTTAATGCCAACGTGGTCGCGCGCAATTGTTAGCGTTCGCTCCTGATTGTCCCAGACCGCGAAAGCAAACATGCCGTTTAACCGACGTAAGCAGCCAACTCCCCATTCAGCAAACGCTGCCAGCAAGACTTCGGTGTCGGAGTCGGTACGGAATTGGTGGCCTTTAGGTCTCAGCTCTTCACGCAGTTCACGGTAGTTATAGATCTCGCCGTTGAACGTTATGATGTAGCGACCCTCGGCAGATAACATCGGCTGATGGCCGGCGCTGGAGATGTCGATGATGGCTAAACGGCGGTGGCCCAAACACACACGCCGTCCCGTTGCGTCTATTGCTTCAGAAGTCCAGACGCCCTGATCGTCGCGGCCGCGATGCTCTATGGTCTTAAGCATCCTCCCGATGTGTTTGTCTGGCTCAGTCGTAACGAGTCCGGAAATACCGCACATAAATTTAGGATACCACGCGTTCATCGAGACTTCACTGCCTGCAAACCTGCTGAAAGATCTTTGCGATGCATGGCACGTTCGCCTCCACCGAGTATTCCGCTTCAACTACCTTCCGGCCAGCTGCACCCAGCCGAGCTGACAGAGCATGATCGTCGAACAAGCGGCACAGTGATTCAAACCAGTCGTTAGGTTCTGTTGCCGCAAACCCTACCTCGTCACGCTGAAGCAGTTCTCGGTTCACGCCCACGGGACTGACTACCACTGGAAGACCGCAGGCCATGTACAAAAGCATTTTGAAAGCACACTTACCGCGGGCCCATTCCGAGTCTTCCAAAGGCATCAGGCCCACATTCATCGTTTGCATATTTTCTACTTCGCTTTGCCGTGACCACTTGGCGAATTCCCAAAGTCGGGGAGGTATCAACCTCAGCGCCGGCCGGCGATCACAGACGACACGCAGTCGCGCGCTGGGATGCTGTGTAAGAAACTGGGCAAGCGGCTCTTCAATCAGTTGAAGATAGCGAAGGTTAGAGGCCGTACCAATCCAACCGACAATCCAATGGCCCGTTGCAGCGGTGCCGGCTGGTTTCCACACATCGGTGTCCACCGAAGTGGGAACTACCCAAACTTGCTTGCCGAGCCTTTCGTAATGCTCTGCAAGCCAATGGTTCCCGGCAGTCACTCCATCGCACATAGCAACGATCTTTTCAGAAAACCCTGAGTCGCTAAGCAGCCAAATCGCATCGTCTACATCAAAGATTCGCCGCCCACCGGTAAATTGCTCCAGCGTAAAGCGCTCGGGGATTAGCTCACGCCGAAACCAAGTGATGTCCCCGGTGCGAGATGCCGCAACTCCCGGCAAACGCATGAGCAGCGCTAGCGACGCCAGTGGCTGCCTGCGGTAGCGCGTGATCGGCAGGTAGTGTTCCCGCACATCGATCCCGAAATGCGTCAACGGTCGGATGAACTGTCGTATACGAAACCTGCTGGCCGGGTCGTCGCGATTCGCTGTTAGCGCTGTTACCTTAATCATCTTCTCGGCGGGCCCACACCGTCATGGCACTCGATTGTCTGAGCAACGCGAACAAACTCGAGAGCGGATAAAGAGGCAGCAACAATTTCCCCTGCCAGTCGGGAAACTGAGCGATTTTGTCGGCGCAGCTCGGAGGCCGCCGCATATCTTGTAGTTTGTGACCCAGGCTGGCTATTAGCTGGCTGACGTCTCGATGGTATAGGATCCGTTCAACTTTCCAGCCCCCGGCTTTCAGAACGCGGACCAGGGAGTCACGCGTGAAATGAAACAGATGATTGGGCAGGTGCAAGGGGAACCAGGCATTTCCAAAAAGTGCGAACTGACGCGAATCGAGATTTGGAATTGAAAGAGCCAGCCACCCATCCGGCCGCGTCCAGGCGTGTACCTGGCTCAACGCCTTCACTGGATTGTGGAGGTGCTCAAGCACCATCCAGCCAACCACCAAATCAAACGGCTCGCGGGGGGAGGGGGCGGTTTCCAATTGGCCGGCGTAAACAGGATAGCCCAGCTTGCGACCGCGGCTGGCCGCGGCTTCTGAGAATTCAATACCCTGCACTTGCCAACCTTTTCGCGCCATCACATGCAGGAAAGCCCCTGAGGCGCAGCCTACCTCCAGCATGCGGCCGGCCGGAAGTGGAGGCACCGCATTTAGATTGAGCCTCAGCAATTCTCTCGCTCGGTCCTTCAGTGCGCTCGAACGCAGGTCTTTGCCTGGTAGCACCGTGGTAGTCAGATACGGTCCGTAATCTTCGGGGTAATAGAAGCCGATTGTCTCTGGCGTGGGCCGCGGGTTTGTGCGCATCAACCCACATCCACCGCATCGGACAACATTGAACTCGCCCGGCAAACCGTGAAGCCGATCGCGCCCCTTGAGCACTATAGTATCAGCGTCTCGGCAACCAAGCGGGCAGGGAGCATGCTCTAATACGACATCCACGAATTGCATCAGAGCTCACTTCCTGACGGCCCTGAGAGACCAGCCAAAAGGATCGTTCTTGACCTTGTCGAACGGTTCAAGCAGCAACAACACTGCCTGACAGACTCGCACCAGGATCAATGCGAAAAGCTTTGCCGGCAAAAGGCAAAGACCGCTGAATTGAATCCTGCCGCTTGGAGAACGCAGCGGTGGGAAGATGGCCAGGGCCCGAGGCAACTCGTAAGCCCACCTCGTGAACATCCCTCCGAAGGGGGCTATCTCAATTTCTTCGAATCCCGCCTCCGCCACGATCGATCGTAAACCAAAGGACGTGTAACGAAAGAAATCAAAGGGAACCTGGTGCTCGACATGGGCCATCGGCGCAGTCAGATAGAGCCGCCCCCCGGGTTTCAGTACGCGATGAAACTCGCACACGCTTTCGCGGGGTCGCTCAAGGTGTTCCAGCACCTGCGTGCACAAGACCGCATCATACCTTTCGTTCGCCATGGGAAGATCGTCGAGCGGCGCCACGTAATCGAGCTCGTTGTAATTCCACTCCTCGTCACCAACTGCCAAATCAACCGACTCGTAACGACAGCGTGAGAAATATTTCCTGTAAACAGCTTCTCCCGCGCCAGCATCAAGAATCAAGGAGCCAGCTGGCTCTTCGCGCCCTACCTCTCGGACAAAGCCATTAACGAACCAGCGGCCGAGGTCGCCAAGTCTAGAAGCGCTCGTGAAGTCGTAGTTAACCATTGCACTCTTTTGCGGATTGTAACGAAAGTCGCTTTTCAAGAACGACCACTTGGAGCGCAAGATTCACCAACACAAAAATGCTGGTTGAGACCGCCAGACCAATCAAGCCGTAGCGCAGGAAAAGCAGGACCTTGACCGGAATGCAAACGCTGTAGGTCCAGATTCCCAATCTTGTCGGCGTACGCGTATCTCCCTTTGCGTAGAACGTCGTGGCTGAGATTTGGCCCATCCCACCGCCGATCAGGAGTCCCACCAGCGCTACCATAATGAGCCACAAAGAGTGAACGTTGTCCCTGGTCACGCCGCCGTGACCGATGAGCAACGTCAGGATCCATTCTCCCGTCAATAGGACGACTACGTAGCCCGCGGTGGTTAGCAACCCCATCCAAATCAGGCGGCGGCGAAAACTCTCGCGAAAAGAGAGCCACTCGCCCGCGTGCGCCTTGTTTGCCAGCAAGGGTACCATGGGCGCCGAGATCGCCTTCTCAAGCCCGAAGTTTGCCACACTGTAGATTTGTTGGCCGAGGTAGAGGAGCGAAAGGCCACCTGGTCCAGCCAGGGACGAAAGGAATCTATCAATTAACAAATCCGTTCGATAATAGGAGGCGCCGAGCAACAATGGTGCCAGCCGTTTCCAAGCAGCCTTCATGGCGGGCGCGCGCCAGCTAGGACGCTTAGGTCGACCCAGGGCGGGCAACAAGAGAACCACTTGCAATGCTGTGCGCACTACGATTGCCCAGGCAGCCGCGGCAACGCCGAACCGAGGCAGTGTCAGAGTCATTACAAAGAGAGCAACACCCCCTGCGAGCACGGCTGATAGCTCCGTCCAGATGAATTTCTGCTGCGCGTGGTAAAGAGACCAAAGCACCGACACAGAAGCCGTGAAAACCATGCTGGCTAATTGGATTCTAGTCAGTGTGACAGCCAGCGCTGCTTCGGCTTTTGTAAATCCGGGGAACAGCCATGGCACCCAATAACCAGCGCCAGCACTCAAAACCAGCGCCAGGATCGTGAATATGGCACTGATGGCTAAAAAGAATCCCCAGCCATTTTCATGGAATGTGCCCTTGTCTGCCGTAGTGAGTAGAGGAACAAGCACATGTGTTAGCGAGCTGCTCACAACACTGAGGATCAACTGCGGCAATACCATTCCGGCAAACAGCGCATCGGTTTCAGATCCGACGCCCAGTTGTGTTATCACGTACCACTGAAGCAACAAGATGACGAGAATATTGGCGCCGGCCAGAAAGGCAAGAGTTACCGTTTGTTTCATAAGATGGCGAGCTAGTAGGCAGACGAACCCTAAGAACTTATATTTGATAATCAGTTTATTTCAAACCTCGAGAAGTAGATAATCCGCTTAACCTTAAGAGGAAGGCGAAGGCGTTGCCGAGCGAAAGTAAGGGATTTGCTTGAATAGCTTAAGGTTTTCGGCTGCGCATTTTGTGCGCCACTCTCTATCATTTGCCAAAGTTTATGGATCAGAACCGCTCAAGAAATCCATCCAGACTCGGGAACCCACTAGCGTGCGCATATTAGTTGGAATGCCGGAGAAGGGCTCACAAGGTGGGCCGGCCGCGTGCGAGCCGCCGTTCATTGACGAATTACGCCGGCTGGGTAATGAGGTTGAGGAAGAAGTCTATGCCTATGCCGAAACGCAATTGGGCTTGATTAGGAGGATCCTGAGAGTAATCCAAACTGCCCGGCGCTTTCGGCAACGGATCCGAACAGGAAAGTTCGACTTGCTCCATATCAACACGTCATTCGACAGCAGGGCACTCCTGAGAGACTTCGTCATAATCAGCAGTCTTCCAGCGGCCGGAACAAAGATCTTTTTGAAGTTCCACGGATCGGATGGGCGTCTCCTGGAAACTAATAATTCCGTTCTGCGCTATCTGGGTCGCTATCTCCTCAAGCAGGCCCAGGGCATCGGAGTCTTGTCTTCTGAGGAACGCGACAATTTTCTGAATTCTGGCGTACCGGAGAAAAAGATTTTCCTCATTAAGAACGTGGTGCAGAATAAACTGGAAGCTCCTGACCCACAATTCAGGGCGAAGATGAACCTGCCAGAGGATGTGCCTCTGCTGTTGTTCATCGGCCGCTTTATCGAGACAAAGGGTCTGATGGATGTGATAAGCGCCTGCAAATTACTACGCGAGTGCAATCAGCCGTTCATGCTGCTCTGTGTTGGTGACGGTCCCGCACGTGAGGGGGCCGAAGTAGAGGTCGATCGACTCGGACTCGAATCAAACGTGCGCTTCTTCGGTTACGTCCCCGAAGAACAGACGGCGGCGTTTTACGTCAACAGCACGATCCTCCTATTTCCGACTTATCACTACGAAGGTTTTCCGATGGTCATTTTCAATGCGACCGCAGCCGGACTGCCAATTATCACCACCCGTATTCGAGCTGCTGCTGATTACCTAAAGGAACCGAACAACTGTCTTTGGGTGGAACCACGAAGGCCAGATTTGCTTGCCGACAGGATCATTGAAGTATTAGGGAGCGCCGAAGTGAGAGCGACAGCAAACTCAAGCAATAAGCAACTGTCATCGCACTTCTCCGCAGAGATCGTGACGGAAGAATACCTCAAGGTATACGAAAGGGCGTCAGGCTAGTTCGGCGATCTTTTGCACCCTTACACAGGGCTATCTAAATTTCGATCCTCAACAGACTGGTGGTTTTTCGTGTTTCCCGGGCATCACTCAATCGCTTCAGAGCCAGAATTAATCCCATGTTGAAATAAAACACCATTACAACTTCTGAGTCGCCCCAGTTGTAGTGGACCAGGCCGCTTGCAAAGAAACCAATCATTCCTCCCAATGCACCAAATACGATCCCTCGATCGATCCAAGGCCCAAAACGTTGTTCATTTCCTCCACCGTCGTTCGATTCTCTTAGGTCGCGCGCAAGCCTTAGCAGCATGACTGCATACAGCCCGAGTAGGACCAGCCAAAGAACCAACGCCAGAACGCCGCGCTCGAGAGCAAGCTGCAACAAGTTTGAGTGCATGTGGCCCCGGGGCAAGCGGCCGTTGTCAAACATGCCCCACTCGCGCCAGTGTCCCTTAATCGAATCCATCCCAATGCCAAAAATCAGATGGCGTGGTCTACTTACGAGTAGGTCAAAACCTTCTCGCCAAACGGTCTGCCTCCAAGTAGTCGACTGATCCGTTTGATCGAAGAATGAGACGTTGCGTTTCTGCTGAAGAAAGAAGAGACCAGCTAGAACCAGTGGAATTGCCAGCAGTCCTACGATTAAAATCGCCCGCCGGCTTGATCCCAGAAGCAATATGACGGTGGAAGAGATCAGGAACGCTGCCCAGGAAGCGCGCGTTACTGTCAACATTAATGAGAAACAGAAGCCCACGAACGCAATGCTCAGCAGGGAACCAACCCAGCTGCGCTTTGAAGGCAACGCAACAAACAACCCGACGGTCAGAGCCAGGATCAACTGCAAGACTTCTGCATAGGAGACGTAATGACCATAGAAGCCTGGCGCGCGCCAGTCGCGACCTTTGGACCAACCCTCGACGCCTAGTCTTTGGGGGGCGTCACTGCCGGCCAAGAGTTTCCCTCGCTGCACCTTAAACGTCGGCAACAGCTCGTGCCGGTAGGCTTTGACCGTGGCTGGCTTCTTGTCAGGAATGTCAAGCACATTGATCAAGTCCTCGGGATCGTTAACTCTCGTACCGTTAATTTCCAGCAATGTATCACCGGCTCTCACACCCGACGCGTAAAGAGGGCTTTCAACTGTCAAGCTCTGGATCTTTACACCTCTGCCGACTAGTCGCTGCCCGGCAGTGTAGAGCACATTGATCGTGCAAGAAGCGACCAGGGTTAGCGCCAGCAGGCGAAGAACACGACGAGACGGGATATTCTGAGCAAACAGATAGACGATAGTGAAGAGGCTTGCGGCCCGAAGTTTTCCGATTGAAACCATCGGCTCGTAAGAGAGAAATGCGGAAAGTCCAGTGAGGATAAAGAAGCCGAGCAATGCGTAATCAAGCGGTGACTTATGTAAGACGGAAACAGGATAGAAGGCAAATCGAGATACCCAAAGCAGCATGCCTATCAGCCACGCAGTCTGAGTAGCGGCAATCGAATGAGGGGCAGCGGCGGCGAACATGAACAGGCAAACAATGATGGCCCTATCAATCCATTGGGCAGCCTCGCTATTTTCCTTGTTGTCACCGGCGGCGCTTCTGGATATGTTCATGTTTCCAGCTAAGTTCAAATCGGAAGACTGCTTTTTTAACCCATTTCCAAGATCAACGCTTGAATAAACGTAAGCTTTTCGACAATTGTCGCTCCGTTAGTATGTCGAGGGGACGGCCATTGCTTTATCTTCGATTGCGCACGCTCCACGGCCTCATTGCTGCGACCACTTGCGCGCAGCTATATGCCCTACGTTTTGGTCAACTGGCCCAAGAAACTGATGCAAGTTGCGCATCGCAGCGATATGGTCCATTGATAATCTAGTAGCAGAGACTTTAGTCGGTGGGTTTGAGTTTTATTCAGTACAGACTAAAGGGACCACTAATCAAGCGACTCTATCTCTTGTTGGGTTCGTGCCTGGGGGTTCCTCTGCTTCGCTCCAAACTTTACGCTGCCGTCGCGCTACCCGGGCTTTCGGAATTTGCTCGCCAACTGCGGATGATGTCCGCCGGCCCCCATCACGGACCAAACCTCCGTTTGTACTCTCCTGAGGTGAGGAAAGCTTTGACCGTCTCGGCCTCGACGAAATTCCCATTGAATTGATTAAGTTTCACCAGCCAAAAGTCGTAGCCATTGAAATTTGAGTCGGGCAAATCGTTTGGATTGCGACGCAGGTAACCGAAGTACTGCATGAGCACAGAATGCTTTGTTGAGCTATTAGAAGTATCGATGCGGTAGTCGCCATTAGTGTCTAATGCGACGATCACCACCCCCACAGAAGTGTTGTTGAGCGTAGCTCCGTAGACTTCGTAGCGAGCGCCTGACTGGCCCACGGCGACATCGAACGCGCCCCCTGCGGATTCGAAGGTAGTGCGCTCGTCTGCCATTAAGTCGTTGTTTCTATCCACGAACTGTTCCACTGTGCCAGCATCAGAGGTCACGCTCAGCTGTGATGTGTGCAGCAGACGGTTGAGCGGCGTGCCGGCGATAATAGCACTCAATGCCCGGAAGGTTGTCGATGAAGGCGCGCGAGCCGCACGGATCGAGAGAGACTTGAAGCGGGGACAGGTCGACCTTCGCGACCTGCAAATTAGCAGAGCTTGAGCCCTCGTGCGGATCGCTTAGTTTTCAACACAGCCTAGAGGTCAACATTCTCTTCAATCAGTCAAGCAAGTCGCTTCAGATCAGCTTCTGCGGCAATATATCCAAAGCTGGTCCACTGGTCTCGCTCAACCATCTGCCGAAAAATTTTCAGGGCCTCATCGCGGCGTCCATTGTAGAGGTACCAATTTCCAATGCCGTAGAGGATGCTATTTGAACCCGGCGAGTCGGCCTGTTTCGAGGTTTCCGCTAGGAGATTTTCGAGTGAGACCGTCCCTTTGTACATCAGCAGCAGCCGGTAGTAACCGTCGTTTTCAATGATCTCCATGCCTTCGCGGATTGGCTCAAGCACTTGGGCTGCTTCGCGCGGACGATTCATTCTCCTTAGCGTCATATAGAGCCAGTGACTAGTGGCGACGAGTGCATCAGGATTCTTTGAAACCTCAAGGCACTCGCGATAACTATTCAGCGCCCGCTGATTCTGACCGGTTAAGTAATGACCCAGACCCAGGTGATACCAGATATTAAAGTGCAACGTGCTGGTGGGTATGTTGCGGACATTAGGCTGGCCGTCTGCCTCAACTTCGTCAGGCTTCCCCTGGATCAGTTTTGCAGCTTTCTCGAAATCGGCGATCGCAAGATGGAATTTGCGGAGCGTAAGGTAGCGGTGTCCGCGGTGGCGATAAAACCGGGCATCCCATGGAAACTTCTTTATCCCTTCGCTATAAACCGCAATCGCATCAGCAAAGCGGCCGAGGTACGCGAGCCGTCGTCCCAGCCAAATTGTCGCGCCGGGTTCGTTTGGTTTGGCTTCGAAACTCCGGCGCGCCTCCTCAAGCCGCGCTTCCATTTCTTTTCGTGTTTCGGCTGAAATTTGAGGTGTGGGCCGATCGACAAATTCCGGTCGAGGCCTTCTATCCTGGGTGTTCCCGACTTCGGCCGTAAGGACCAAGGCAGGGCTGGCAAACACCACGAGCAGGATGGCGAGTACTAGTGAGTGGACCATATTTTTTTGGAGTGCGCACAGGGGAAGCGGACCGGGAGTTTTGAATCTAATGCGGCTCGCTACCCGCAGCGCTTGTATGATAGTTCCATACTTGTGTCAATAGTCCGGCGGTTCGCGCATGACGGCCCGAAATACGGTGGGTTTGAACTCGTCGGCGCGAGATTGATCGGGTAATGTGTGTGTTTAGCGCTCTGTCGGATTGCTGCTACTCGAACATGTGAGGATGTTATAGCGCTTTGAGCTAATTAGGTGGAAGATTAGACTCTGCACACGTACTAGCCGGGAGGGGCTACTGATATGGGAAAAACCGTTGAGAGTGAGCGCAACGCCTTGGCCGTCGTGACTGCGCCACGTTTTGTTTTGGTAATCCTTATTGCTGCAACCGTTTCAAGCCGCGCATTCGCACAAGCACCATCTGCCACGCCGCCCCCCGGCGCCCCGGACAAACGAGGCATCGGCGTCCAGACTTCCAGCGTCACTAATACTTCGCAATCCGACCAAGGTGCCAGAGAGGCCAAGCCAGAACTGGTATTACAGACCGGCTACAACAATCTTTTCGGGGCGACGAGATTTGTTTTTAGTCCCGACGGTCGGCTTTTGGCAACTGCGACGTTTCGCAGCAGCACGGTCAAACTATGGGAGACGACGAGCGGACGCGAGTTACGCAACTTGTCAAGTGGCACTCACAGCTCGATGGGGATGTCCCCTTTCATCGCCTTCAGCCGGGACAGCCGGTTAGTAGCGGCCGCCGCGGGGGACAACTCAGTAAAAATCTGGGATGTAACTTCGGGACGAGAACTGCAAACGCTCGCCGGCACTCAGGGGTCTATGACCTCCGCGATCGCGGGCGTCTCCTTCATCGCATTTACGCCGGACGGTCGCGTGGTGACAATCAGCGACGCGATCAGGGTTTGGGACGTCGCTTCCGGGCAAGCGCTGCGTTCGATTAGCATGGAGACAAACTTGAGCACCTCGGCTTTCATGGGTGTTGGAGGCGGCGCGGCAATTGCTCCGGACGGAGGCCAACTGGCCTTGGTTGTTTCCCATGGATCGAGACCACAAGTTAAGTTTTGGGACCTCGCAACTGGACGCGAAACTCGCGCGTTGGATTTGCCGGACAAAGAGATCGATAGTATCGAGCTGACGTTTACGTCGGACGGGCGTTTGCTGGTCGCCGGGATCATCGACAAGCGCTTAAGACTCTGGGACCTGAGTGGAAAAGGAGATGAGCGGGAACTTACTCCGACCGCGACCGATTACGGTCACATAAAGTTCAGCGGCGACGGTCGCCTGCTTGCACTCGCAGAAGGCTACACGGTCAAACTGTGGGACGTTGCTGCCATGCGAGAATTGCCGCCATTGAAAGCGCCCAACTCCGGCTTGCCGGCCTCCTCGGGGGGGTTCTTCGCGAATTTCAGTGAGGACGGGAAGAAGCTTGCCACCGGAGGGTTCGGAACACCAACGATCCTCTGGGAAACCGAAACCTTAAAACAACTCGTCAAGATGAGCGGACGCACTAACATGGCGTACGAGGTCGCCTTCAGCGCCGACGGCACTCGGCTCTCTTCTGGTGGGCGCACGCGCTGGGATCTCCGGGCGGGCCGCGGCTCGCGCCTTACGGCTGCGCCTTCTGAAGGCGTATTCGGTCTGCCTAGCCCCGATGGAAAATTGCTTGCCACATTCACAATGAACAGTAATGTACTCACGATTCTGGAAATACCAGGCGGGCGGCAATTGCAGCGTCTAGTGCCGGCGTCTGGTGGGGGCGTTGTTAATCGCGCCAATTTCAGTCCTGATGGGACACTGCTGCTCACGATGTATGGCCCAGATCAGCAGCAACAGCAGAAGCCCTCGAACAGCGGTATGGTGAACCTTGAGAACCAGTTGAAGATCTGGGAAGTAAAGTCAGGACGTGAGCTGCGGTCGATAACGCTTGGCCTGGGAGCATCCAAGGCTGGTTTCAGCTCCGATGGGCGCACGCTGGCGACACTCGGCATGATGGGCCAAATCTCGCTCTGGGACACTGAATCAGGCAGCCGGATACGCGATTTGACTTCCTCACCTTTGGGGAACCTCGGATCGCTTGGTAATACCGGCTCAATGCCCAGTTCGATCAACCCCGGAGCGATCATGAATCCCGGCTCGACAAAATCCGGGTCAATAGCAATGCCCAACATGACGGATATGAGTGCCATGATGACAAACATGATGGGCGCGATGTCAGCCGGTACCATGGGTCAGACCGTTACTTCGGTCGCATTTAGTCCCGACGGCCGGACCCTGGCGACGGGCGGCGTCGAGACGAAGTCGAATTTCGATATGGCCACAATGATGAGCGGCGCCATGAACCAGGGGAAAAAAGCCAAAAAGCAGCCAACTCCCGATCCTCAGGATTTCATGAAGAGTTTGAAAGTTGAGACGACCGGCCAGGTAAGGCTCTGGGATGTGGCCAGCGGAAGCCAGGTGGGAGATCTCAAAGGCCATGGCAAAGGCGTTACCGAAGTTGCTTTTAGTCGGGACGGCCGGTTACTCGCTTCCGGTAGTACCGACAACACAATACGGATTTGGGACCTTGCGACCAAGCGTGAGACGCGAACTCTAACGGGCCACACATCGAACATCGAGTCGCTAGACTTTAGTCCAGATTCCCGTTTGCTCGCATCGGCAGCCGATGACGGAGGCACCTTCGTGTGGGATACAACCACCGGCGAACACCTGGCGACGCTGATCTCGCTCGACGACGGCGGCGAGTGGATGGTAGTCACCCCCCAGGGTCTGTTCGATGGCACGCCCGTTTCGTGGAGCCAGATCCTCTGGCGCTACAACCAGGACACTTTCAACGTCGCCCCCATCGAATGGTTCTTTAACGAGTTCTATTATCCTGGACTGCTCAGCGAGATTCTCGCTGGAAAGCGACCGCGCGCGGCGCAGGATGTTTCCCGCAAGGACCGCCGCCAGCCAGTTGTTAGGTTGTCACTGGCCGGCGAGCCAGCACCAGCTACGGGCACAGAGTTACGTCGTGTAAAAGTAAGGCTCGAAGTTACCGACGCACCTTCGGACAAAGATCATCCGCAGGGCACGGGGGCGCGTGACCTACGCCTGTTTCGAAATGGTTCATTAGTGAAAGTGTGGCGCGGCGATATTTTGAAGGGGCAACCCGCCGTCACGCTTGAGGAAGAACTAACCGTCGCTGCGGGACTGAACGGGCTGACGGCTTACGCTTTCAATAGAGATAACGTCAAGAGCAAAGACGCTCAGTTGCTGCTCGTGGGCGCTGAGAGTCTGAAGCGCCCCGGCACGGCTTATGTTATCGCGGTGGGCTTGAATGAATACGCCAACCCGCAGTACAACTTGAAGTATGCCGTGGCTGACGCGCAGAGCTTCGGTGATGAAGTGCGCGCCCGGCAAACCAAGGTTGGGCGGTTTGAGCGTGTAGAAGTGGTTCCCCTGCTGAACGAGAACGCTACTAAAGCGAACATATTGCTGGCGCTGAAGCGATTAGCCGGCGCAGCCGAACCTCCCAGCTTGAAGGCAGGCTTTCTGGATCGAGTCAAACGAGCGGAGCCGGAAGATACCGTAATCATCTACTTTGCTGGTCACGGAACGGCGCAGGCGCAACGCTTCTACCTGATCCCGTATGACTTGAGCTACACCGGCGATAGGACCAAGGTTAATGAGCAGGGGCTCGAGAGCATACTCTCGCACAGCATCTCCGACATCGAGTTGGAGGAAGCGGTCGAGGGCTTGGACGCCGGTCACTTGTTAATGGTCATCGATGCGTGCAACTCTGGGCAGGCGCTCGAGGCCGAAGAGAAACGCCGTGGGCCAATGAACTCCAAAGGTTTGGCCCAGCTGGCCTACGAAAAGGGCATGTACATCCTAACCGCGGCGCAAAGCTATCAAGCTGCTCTCGAAGCTGCGCAACTCGGTCACGGACTCCTCACCTACGCATTGGTTGAGGAAGGCCTTAAGACGCCGATCGCAGACATTGAACCGAAGGACGGACTGCTGAGCGCGAGAGAGTGGCTCGACTTCGCCACTGAGCGCGTGCCACAGATGCAGGAAGAAAAGATGAAAGAGACGCGAGGCGTGGGGTTGGCGATTGCCTTTACTGAGGGAGAGCAGAATATTGCAGACCCGCAGAAACGTTCGCTCCAACGCCCGCGCGTCTTCTACCGGAGAGAACTGGAAGCTAATCCACTCGTAATCGCCAAACCGTGAATCATCGGTCAATTCCAAGGTGCCGCCGCAGCTATCCCACTTCAGAAGAGTGAGAGCACTTCTCAGAAGCCAAGGGTGAATGAAATTGTCCGACTTGAATGAAGTTGTAAGGTAATGTCTGTCAACACGAAAACAGATAATCAGTTTGTTGGCAAATCGGTTCCTCGCAAGGAAGGCCGAAAGAAAGTTACCGGACAGGCGCTGTATGTTGACGATCTAGCTTTTCCCGGAATGCTTCATGGCGCGACTGTACGCAGCACGATTGCCCGGGGCCGGATCAAAAACATTTTGTTCGAAGGTGAGATTCCCTGGGATGAATTCACGATCGTCACCGCTACGGATATTCCTGGGGAGAATTACGTCGCCCTCATTCTCAATGACCAGCCTTATCTTGCAGGGGAGCTTATTAATCACCCGCAAGAACCAATAGTTCTCCTCGCGCATCCTGATAAGTACCTGCTCCAGGAAGCGCTCCGCAATGTGCGCATCGAGACTGAAGAGTGGCCGGCGATCTTCTCCCTCGAAGATTCGTTAGCGCGTAAGCAGATCGTCTGGGGAGATGACAACGTTTTCAAATCATTTCTGGTAGATAAGGGCAACGTAGACGATGTCTGGGCGCTGGCCGATCATATCGTCGAAGCGGAGTATCACACTGGCGCGCAGGAGCAGCTTTACATCGAAAACAATGGAGTGATCGCCATCGCGAACCCCGATCAGGGCGTAATGGTTTGGGGTTCCATGCAGTGTCCTTATTATGTGCACAAAGCCCTTGTTAAACTTTTTGCATTACCGGAGGATAAGATTCGAGTGATTCAGACTGAAACCGGCGGCGGCTTTGGCGGCAAGGAAGAGTATCCTTCGCTGATTGCGGGCCACGCGGGGCTGCTGGCCTGGAAGTCTGGTAGACCCGTCAAGATTATTTACGACCGTGCGGAAGATATGGTGGCCACCACCAAACGTCACCCCTCAAGCACGAGACACAAAACGGCGGTCACGAAAGACGGCAAACTGCTCGCGATGGAAATCATTTTTGTCATCGATGGTGGCGCCTACTGCACGCTTTCTCCGGTAGTTCTATCTCGCGGAACGATCCACGCGGCCGGGCCTTACTCGTGTCCGAACGTGCGGATCCGCAGCCAGGCAGTCGCGACCAACGTACCTCCGCATGGCGCTTTTCGCGGTTTCGGCGCGCCCCAGAGTATTTTCGCGCTCGAGCGGCAGATGGATAAGGTTGCCCACGCTGTCGGGTTGACGCCCGAAGAGTTTCGCCGGCGAAACTTCGTTCGGGAGGGACAAACCACCGCGACCAGTCAGGTGATTCGCGAGAAGGTGGAAATGGAAGCGTTGCTGGATCGCGCCCTTGATTTAACGGATTACCATGCGAAGAAAGAAAGATTTGCCGCAGATAATCCTGCAGCCCGCGTTAAGAAAGGCATCGGCTTCGCGTCCTTCATGCACGGTGCAGGATTTACCGGCTCCGGCGAGGTCTATTTGGCATCAGTAGTGGGAGCCGAGGCTACGGCCGAAGGCCGGGTAAAGATTCTCGCGGCGAGCACGGAGATAGGGCAGGGCACCAATACGATCTTCGCGCAAATCGCCGCGGACGCCTTGGGTTTGGACCACCAGCTGTTCGAAGTCACCCAGCCGGACACCGCAAACGTTCCCAATAGCGGACCCACGGTCGCGTCTCGCACTTGCATGGTGGTGGGCAAGCTGGTCGAATCAGCAGTGCTCGGTTTAAAGCAGGCATTGATCGCCAGTGGATATCTGAAGGAAGGCTACACGCGGTCAGAGTTTCAAAGAGCATGCTATGAATACATCAAGGCTCACGGGCCGCTGAAGTCTTACAGCAAATATCAGCCGCCTCCCAATGTCTTCTGGGACGATCAGAAGTATCAGGGCGACGCTTATGGCACCTACGCCTGGGCGGTTTACGTGGCGGAAGTCACGGTTGACATGCTCACTTATGAAGCTCACGTGCAGGATTTTGTGGCGGTGCAGGAAGTTGGCAAAGTTATCAATCCGGTTCTGGCAGCCGGACAGATCGAGGGTGGTGTAGCGCAAGGGATTGGATTCACGCTTTTTGAAAACGTGGTTTGGGCAAACGGCCGCATGGCCAACAACCAGATGACCAACTACATCATTCCCACTCCGGCCGACATTCCGCCGATTCGAGTTTATTTTGAAGAGAACCCATACAGCTACGGACCCGCCGGCGCGAAAGGGATTGGTGAGCTGCCGATGGACGGTGCTGCGCCTGCAATTCTCAGTGCTATTGAGAACGCCACTGGAGTGAGCATCAGTCATGTGCCGCTAATGCCGGAATCGCTGATGGAGGAGTTGGGAGTTGCTTGAGGGTGAGAGATGCGGGCACCGGCTTCAGTTTCTCCCTAACTGTGCAAGGTAACCAGTCGATCCTCGCTACGGCTTCGCCGCCCGATGTAAGAAGCGACTACGCCTTCTCAAGTTGTTAACCTCGATGGGGCTATCAGGCGGCCCCTCCGAGCAGAAGGACGTCGCTAGGAAACTATTGGCACTGAAAGTTTCCCTATAGCTGAGACCAATGTCCGAGACACCTGGGAAGATTCACCTTCACTGCATTGTGAACGAGGAGCCGAGAACTCTTCAGGCCTTTCCGATGGAGCGTCTGCTCGACGTGCTTCGTGAGAAGTTACAGCTGACCGGATCAAAGGAAGGTTGCGGGGAGGGTGAGTGTGGCGCCTGTGCAGTCTTCATCAACGGTCGAATCGTGAACAGTTGCCTGGTGCCGATGGCGCAAGTCGAAGGCGCATCGATCAAAACGATCGAAGGCGTTGCCGGCGCTGATCAATTGCATGCTGTGCAACAGGCTTTTATCGAGTACGGCGG
This sequence comes from Pyrinomonadaceae bacterium, assembly GCA_013812905.1. Lineage (GTDB taxonomy): Bacteria > Acidobacteriota > Blastocatellia > Pyrinomonadales > Pyrinomonadaceae > PSRF01. The sequence continues at coordinate 13,181 of JACCSP010000271.1, read as the reverse complement.
AGCGCAATGTGGCATCTGCACGCCGGGCATGGTGATGGCCGCGGTAGATCTGCTGGAACGAAATCCTAATCCGACTGAAAGTGACATTCGCACCGGACTTGCCGGCAATCTCTGCCGCTGCACTGGCTATACGAAGATCTTCGACTCAATTGTACGCGCCTGCAGCAAACAGGTTGATGCCTGATGCTCGACCTATACGACGAACTTAGTAAGCTGATCCGTCTATTCGATGAGCATGGCATCGATTACGCCTTGTGCGGGGGATTGGCCATGGCCATTCACGCGCGACCGCGAGCAACTATCGATATCGACATGCTGATCCTTTCCGAATCACTGGAGAAGTCGTTAAGCGCTGCGCTCACGCTCGGTTACAACATTCGCGGAAAGGATTTAAGCTTTGCGAACGGAGTAATTGAGATACGACGGATTTCAAAGATGGACCCGGAGTCGGGCGATCTTCTCTCACTGGATTTTCTGCTGGTAACACCCGAGATTTTCCCGCTATGGGAGTCGCGAACTGTAGCGGATTGGGAAGGTGGCAAATTATCAGTTGTTTCGCGTAGCGGGCTGATTTCCCTAAAAAGGTTGCGAGGTAGCGGACAGGATGAGGACGACATCAGAGTCCTGCAATCAGGAGACTCTGATGTTGAAAGTTGACATGTCGTCCGGGGCAGTTACCACTCGCCTTAAGCGGGTGTCTCAGCTACGCAGACTTTGTTTGTCCCTGGCGACAGCAAAAATCCTTGGCGCAGAGCCAAGAAAGACCGAGGTCAAGAACGCCGCCATCATTTCAAAGGCCCCTGACATTTCAAAGTATGACAAGCGCGAAAACAAATGAGAGGGCAGTGTCATTATTTTAGTCTTTCTTTGTGCTTTGGAAACAAGTCCGCAGTTTCTTCCGGCTTGTGCAAGGGTTGGGTTGACACATGCGATCCACGAAACTACGCGAACTAGCACGAAAATTTGTTCATTTAGTCGGATTTAGTGGATCGTGTCCCTGCAAATTAAGGACACTAGTCGTTGCGGGCCTATATTCCCCATTTTCAACTGTTCACGCCGGGTTCCCTGCCTGAGACGCTGGAATTCCTCGCGCGTGAGCCCGGCGTCTGGAAGCCCTTCGCCGGGGGCACTGATCTAATGGTGCTGCTGGAAGCCGGCAAGCTTGCCCACAGAAACTACGTCAACATTTTGAACCTGAAAGAGCTGCGCGGGATTGAGGTGGCCAACAGTCAGGTAATCATCGGCGCCCTGACAACCTACACCGAGATTCAGTCGCATGCCGTTCTGCGCGCGGAATTTCCCATGCTTTGCCAGGCCGCGAGCGAAACTGGTGGTCTGGCGATTCAGAACCGCGGCACGCTCGGGGGGAACATTGCCAACGCTTCACCGGCTGCTGACTCGCCCCCTGCCTTGCTGGTTTACGACGCGGAGTTGGAACTGATCTCCACCCTAGGTTCGCGCCGGGTTCCATATCACGGCTTTCACACGGGCTACAAACAGATGAACATCCAGCCTCACGAACTGTTGGCGCGCATTCGTCTGCCACGATCGACCAAAAATCTGACGCAGTACTATCGTAAGGTCGGCACCCGAAAAGCGCAGGCCATCTCAAAAGTGTGCTTTGCCGCAACTGCCGCGACCGACGATGAGCGTCTGGCGGATGTCCGAATTGCCTTGGGAAGTGTTGCGCCGATTCCGATCCGTTGCGTCAAAACAGAAGCCGCCCTGCGCGGCCAGGCAATCGACCAATTGCCCGAAATCGGCAAGGCCACACTGGCCCGCGAGATCGTGCCAATTGACGACATTCGATCAACGGCCAACTATCGAATTAGAGTGAGCCTTAACCTGCTTAACGACTTCCTCTACAGCCTCCAGTCAACTCCCTAATAGCCTGATAGAGTTGCCGCAAGTCTTTGTGGACAGACCAATGATTCTGGTGTTAACTCTAAACGGTCCATGAGACTTGCATGTTAATTCGAAGGTCTATTGTCAGCTCGAGCAGCGCTGCGATGGTGATCTGCATACTTGTGCTGGCGGCGGTCAATTCAAGCTTCGGCCAGCAGCCCGCAGCTGTCCGCAGCAATTCGATCGCGGGCGATCCGTTACACATGTTGGTGCTGGGCGATTCGATAATGTGGGGTCAGGGATTGAAGACGCCGGACAAGGCCTGGTGGCGACTCAAAAACTGGCTTCAGGAGAAGACCGGAAGAGACGTGAGGGAGAGAATTGAAGCGCATTCCGGAGCTGCAATCGAAGCCACCCTCGGGTCGGAAATGTTCACCTCTAAGGATGGTGAAGTAAACCTATTGAGGCCCACCATCAACGAGCAGGTTGATGCCGCTAGGAAGTATTACGGCGATCCTGCCCAAGTGGATCTCGTATTGGTCAATGGCTGTATTAACGACGTGGATGTGCGAAATCTTTTGGACGCTGCAACCGCGTTGGATCGACTAGAGGCCAGCATTAGAGAGAAGTGCGGTGGTCGGATGCAATCCCTCCTACAGCGGATTATTCGGGAGTTTCCCAATGCATATGTCGTGGTTTCCGGTTACTACAATATTATCTCGCCACTGAGCGACGATAATAGTTTCGCGCGACTGCTGGTTAAAAGCCTTACGACGCAAAAACCTGAATCCAAGCGGATGAGCGATAAGCAAATGCGCGCAAACCTGGTGGCGATTTCAGAGCTCTGGCACCGGGTTTCAACCCGGAATCTCGCCCGTGCAGTCGAGGCAGTAAACTCGGATCTAGGGCAAAGCGCGGTAGAACCGAGAGTCCTATTCGCTGAGATTCAGTTTTCGCCTGAGCACGCTTTTTCCGCGCCTGATACGCTACTCTGGAATTTCATGTTCGGATCCACAAATTACTCAGGCTTGCGACACGCGATTGTGGTGTTGACGTTAGGTACCGCAGCTTATAAGCCCAATGATCAGGTAAGGGACCGGCGCAGCAAGAGTTGTAAGGAGACCTACAAACGACCGAAAGACAAGAAGGAAGACAAGGTGCAAAAAGAACGTCGAGAGGCTAAGCAACTGGCTTGTCGCTACGCCTCATTGGGACACCCTAATAAGATGGGCGCCCTGATCTATACGGAAGCAATCAAAGGTCAACTACATTGGCTAGTCAAAACAGCGGGTTGGGTAAGAAATGCAACTTCCTTGAAAGCGAAGCCCGCAAACTAGAAGAACTTCAAAGATGCAGAACTTCTCACCTGCAACTCCAAGCAAGCGCGGCGCCGTTCAGCCAATTTACTGTCTTAAAACCGGCTGGATCCTGGTGAGGGATCAGTACTGGCTCTTTGTTGGGATGTCTGCCGTGGCGATTATCCTGGGCAGCCTGGTGCCTTTCGGCATTATGTTTGGTCCAATGATGTGTGGAATTTATCTCTCAGTCTTCCAGCGTCGGCGCGGCCAAACGGTGGAGTTTGGAGCTCTCTTCAAAGGTTTCGACTTCTTCGGTGAGAGCGTCGTGGCCACCCTCGTACATTACCTTCCCATCGTAATAATTATCATTCCGTTCTACATCGCGCTTTATGGCGGGCTCTTCTTGATCATGCCGCGGCAAGGCCGCGACCCTGACCCGTCGACTCTCATCGGTTTCTTCGCTGTGCTGGTAGTGTTTGGCCTGATTATGATGGTCTTAATAATCCTCCTTTCCGTCATATTCACGTTTTCTTATCCGCTAATAGTTGACCGCAAGATGTCAGGTATTGACGCCGTCAAGCTGAGCGCCAGGGGTGCTCTCGCAAATTTCTGGCCCTTGCTTGGGCTGCTGCTGCTCAATGGACTGATAGGATTTGCCGGCGTGCTGCTTTGTTATGTGGGGATATTTCTGGCACTTCCGGTCACTTTGGCCGCCATCGCCGTCGCCTACGAACAAGTGTTCGGTCTGGGCGAGGTTCCAGGTCCGATTCTGCCGCCTCCGCCTCCGTCCTTCACCTGAGCTTGTCTTGCGATGCCCTTTCCGCAACTTATCATTCGCGGCCAAAGAATTGTCCTTCCAGACTCGACAGCTCCGGCCTCAATTCATATTCACACCGGCATTATTACGAAGATCAGTTCGTTCGACGATGTGAATTCAAACTGCGAGATCGTAGAAGCTGGTGACGCATCGATCGTGATGCCAGGACTGGTGGACACTCACGTGCACATTAACGAGCCAGGACGCACCGATTGGGAAGGTTTCGCGACAGCCACGAGAGCGGCAGCAGCAGGTGGCGTAACCACTCTGGTTGACATGCCGCTCAACAGTGTTCCACCTACTACCTCTGTTGAAGGTTTAAAAGCGAAGGTCGAAGCTGCTCGCGGCCAGTGCTACGTCGACGTTGGTTTCTGGGGCGGCGTCATTCCCGGGAACACCCACGAGATCGCCGCCTTGATTGAGGCGGGCGTGGTGGGTTTCAAGTGTTTTTTGATTCACTCGGGTGTCGACGAGTTTCCGAATGTTACCGAACAGGATCTCCGCATGGCCATGCCCGAATTGACAAGTCTGGGAGCCGTCTTGATTGTTCATGCCGAAATGCCGGCACCGATTAAACGCGCCGCGGTTCCTGCCTGTCACTGCCCGGCGGGCGGAACATTGGACGACGGGAATTTCTATCCCTCTGCATATAAGACTTTTCTTGAATCACGCCCACGCGCTGCTGAGAACGAGGCCGTCAAGTTAATGATCAAGTTGGGCCGGGAATTTGGCGCGCGCATCCACATCGTTCATCTTTCCTCGGCCGATGCTCTGTCAATGCTGCGCGAAGCCCGGGCGAACGGTGTCAGCATTACCGTAGAGACTTGTCCCCACTATCTCGTCTTCGCGGCGGAAGAAATCAGCGATGGAGCAACTGAATTCAAATGTTGCCCTCCTATTCGCGAGCGAGAAAACCGTGAGCAGCTATGGCAGGCGTTGGGTGAGGGAACGATAGACATGGTAGTTTCCGATCATTCCCCCTGCCCTCCCGATATGAAATTGCGGGATAGCGGAGATTTTCTTAAAGCCTGGGGCGGGATCTCTTCCTTGCAGCTTCGCCTGCCCGCAACCTGGACCGATGCGCAACAGCGGGGGCACTCAATCGGAGATCTGGCCCGATGGCTATGCCAGGCACCGGGGGTATTGGTCGGCTTGGCGGGACGTAAAGGCGCCATCAGAATCGGCGGCGACGCAGATATCGTTATCTGGAATCCCCAGAAAGAGTTCCTAGTTGAGCCTGATATGCTCCATCATCGCCACAAATTAACCCCGTACGCTGGACGAACTCTTTCGGGCGTAGTTGAAAAGACTTTTCTTCGCGGCCAGAAGATATATGATGCGGGGGAATTGGCGACCGAGCCAAGAGGATTGCTACTGCAAGTAAATGCTGAGTGAAACCCAAAAAGGGCCGACTGTAATTTGCAGGTGCAGGAAGGGGGCAGCGGAGCGCGCCCCCGCTCAAGATGCGCAGTCTCTCATACCTAGATTTTCTTTTTGGCGCGGTTGGATGATCTAGCACAAGATTAACTAGATTCGGACAGGTGAGTTGAGAAGGTTTTGCGGCTAGCAGAGTTGAATAACTTTCCAGCTTGAGCGGTGGCGCGCTGCGCTTTGCCCCCCTTCCTTGCCGGTAAATTATCAGCACCTGAGCTGTCCCTTTGGGTTCTTAATCACCCAAGATGGGAAGAGGGAATGGACTTCACTGAACTAATAGATCTGGCAACAGAGAGATTGGGTGGCGCCGTGCTCGTCGCCAATGATGAGTTCTTTGCGCCCAAAGAAAACCTGGTCAAACCCGATGCGCCAATATTTATCGAGAGCAAATATACCGATCTGGGCAAATGGATGGACGGATGGGAAACGCGCCGCCGGCGCACTCCAGGTTATGATTGGTGCATCATTCGACTGGGATTGCCGGGCATAATCCGAGGCGTCATCGTCGACACGACTCACTTCCGTGGAAATTACCCCGAGCAGTGTTCGCTTGAAGGCTGTACGAACGATGGTCAACCAACCGTACCGCAACTTACAGAGGAAGCCACCGAATGGATCGCGATCCTGCCCCCTTCCGAACTCGCTGGCGATTCGCCGAATCTCTTTAAGATTGAAACAAACAATAGGTTCACACACCTGCGCTTGAAGATTTATCCGGACGGTGGCGTCGCGAGATTGAGAGTCTATGGCGAGGTCATGCCGCATTGGGCCAGCCTCAAACGGAGTGGCGAGATCGACCTGGCGGCAGTCGAGAATGGAGGCCTGGTGCTCTCATGCAGCGATATGTTTTTTGGCCACAAACACAACTTGATTATGCCGGGGCGCGCCATGAACATGAGTGATGGATGGGAGACGAAGCGACGCCGTGGTCCCGGGCACGACTGGGTAATAATCAAGCTCGGCAAGCCCGGAAGGGTTCGTTGCGTCGAGGTTGATACGTCCTTCTTCAAGGGCAACTTTCCCGATAGCTGCTCGCTTGAAGCGAGCAAGACGAGCGGGAATGTGCTGCCTGAACAAGTCGACTGGAAACCCTTGCTGCCGCGAACGAAATTACAGGCGCACACGCGTCATTTTTTTGAAGATGAAATTCTCGATGCGGGAACCATCTCGCGCGTGAGGTTCAATATCTTTCCGGATGGCGGGGTCAGCCGGCTCCGGCTGCTTGGAAGAACTGAAGAAGGCTAGTTCGGAGAATCGAATTGGAGCCTGGTCTTGAGCGTCTGAATTCGCTGCCGGCAGACGAAGCAGAAGCGGAGCTTGGCAAATGCTGCGGCTCAACCAATTGGGCTCGACGCATGGCTGCCGAGCGCCCCTTCGCGAATCTAAACCAGTTAGTCACGATCGCGGATCGCATCTGGTGCTCCCTGGAACCAGACGACTGGCTGCAGGCGTTTGCCAGCCACCCCAAGATCGGAGAAATCCAGGCCTCTGGTGCGATCACGGATGAAGCTCCCAACCACGTCGCCCGGGCTGACCGCGCGGGGACCCCGGAAAATTGGGCCGCCCAGGAACAGTCCGGCGCGCAGAACGCCACAGAAAAAACAGCGCGCTCACTGGCTGAACTCAACCGGGACTATGAAGAGAAGTTTGGCTACATCTACATAGTTTGCGCGACCGGAAAGAGTTCCGAAGAGATGCTCACAGTCCTTCAAAAACGGCTGCCGAACGATGCTGAAACGGAATTACGGATTGCCGCCCGTGAGCAATTTCGCATAACCAAATTACGACTCGGGAAACTGATAAACTTATGAGTACCATATCAACCCACATTCTTGACACGGCTCATGGCAAGCCTGCGAATGGAGTAGCTGTCTATCTTGAAAGCCAAAACAATGATGAGAGCTGGGAACAACTCGCCCATGCCTGGACTGACGAAGAAGGGAGAGTGAAACCCTTTTTTCTCCTCGAAGAACCATTACCGGCAGGAACCTACCGACTGGTCTTTGACATAGAGGCCTATTTCTCAGCGCTCGATATTGGTTGCTTCTATCCGCAAGTCTGCGTGGTGTTTACTATTAGGGAAGAACCTCAGCACTATCACCTTCCACTGTTGATTAGTCCGTTTGGGTATTCAACATATCGCGGCACCTGAGTAGCCCAGTTTTCAACCTGTGCCGCCATCGGGAATTGAGTAGTGACCAGAGAGTACTTCAATGGTGGGATCTGATGGCGGCAATCATCGGGAAATGCCAGCGGCAAAGAATCGACTTTCAACTGTCCTGTTTAGCTTTGCGACCCAAAGAGTTAGCACGCTGATAGGCAGCCCAAACTGCCTTCGAGAGGACGGTACGCAAGGTACCTTTCTCCATTTGATAAATCGCTTCAGCCGATGTGCCGCCGGGTGAAGTAACCATGTTACGTAGTTCGGCAGGATGCTTGTGTGATTCACGAGCAAAGAGCACGCTGCCGAGCATCGTCTGCAGGACCAACTCTTGCGCCACGTGCCGGGAGAATCCCATATGGACCCCCGCATCAATCAGAGCTTCCATCACCAGGAAGGTGTACGTGGGCCCGGTGGCCGAAAGCGCCGTCGCCATATCGATCATTTTTTCTTCTTCGACTTGCAGCTCGCGACCGAGCGCCCCGAAGATCAGGTGAATCTGACGCTTCTCAGCTTCAGTGACTTCAGGCGTCGCCGTCCAAACCGTCATTCCCTGTCCAATTTGAGCGGGTGTATTTGGCATTGCTCGAACTATTGATTTGTGTTGCAGATCGTCGGCAATCGTCTCGATTCTAGCTCCGGCGACAATGGAAATCACCAACTGGTCCGCCTGAACCGTTTCCTTCAATTCGCGGAGGATCATGCTCAGCCGTTGTGGCTTGACCGTCAAGATTACAATCGAGAAAGACTGATTACCTTCGTTGACAGTTGCTGGCTTGTGTCCGAAAGCGACCGCATCCTGGTTGCGCTCAAAAATCCGAATCCAGTATTTCTTTTGAAGTTCTTCTCGACGATCTTTGCGCGGATGACTTCCCACCACCTGCTCAGTCCTCACCAGATTCTTCTTCAACAGGCCGGCGATGATCGCTTCGGCCATTGCTCCGCAACCGATAAACGATAGTCTTGTCCCCTGTAGAGTCTCAGTCTTGCCTTTCGAATCATCTTGAAGTTGGTCCATGAAAGTTTTACAAGCTGGAGAGCTTGACCTGGAATTCATCTATTCTATTTGGTCCTGTCATGAAGCATACAACTTAACTGAGGAGCTACGCTCCTGCGGCGCGCACCCTCGCGCGTTCATCTGGAAGTTTTTCGCCGGCTGCTTTAGCCTCAGGGTCTCCCGCGCGAGCTGCCGCTTGCTCGATGATGGCGTTGATCTCGCCTCCGATGAGAATCGTCACCCCAGTCAAATAAAACCAGAGCATCAGTATGATGACTGCTCCCAATGAGCCATAGATCACGCTGTAGGTGTTATAGAAATTGAGATACGAGCCGAAGAGAAAGGAGACGAGCAGCCACAGAAAAACGCCGATTATGGCTCCCGGAGCGAGCCAGCGTAGTTGTTGTTCATGCAGGTCGGGCGCAAAGTAGTAGATGAACTCAAAGGCTAAAAAGACAAAAACGAGCACGGCCAGCCATCGCAAAGTTGTCCATGCGGCGGTAAATGTCGGGCCGAAACCGTAGCGGCTCGCGATCTCTTCGGCGAGGTGGCTGCCGTAGAACATCAACGCCAACGCACTGATAATCAGCAGGGCGAGCGCAATGGTCAAAAGTATGGCGAGCAGAGTTCTTCTCCACCAAGCGCGTGTCTCCTTCACGTCGTAGGCGACGTTCAACGCCTCCATGATCGCGCCCATGCCGGAGGAAGCGAACCACAGTGATGTCAGTAGACCTAACGACAGTTTGCCGCCGCTGCTGTTTTGACTGATTTCATCAACCGTCGTGTTGATGAGGTCAGAAGCGGAGACGGGTACAATCGCTCTCAGATAAGTGAGCAGATTGCGGCCCAACTCCGTTCCGGCGTCGGCGAAGTAACCCAAGAGCGCCGTCAGGAAAAGCAGTAGCGGAAAAAGCGCGAGCAGGAAGTAGAAAGAAAGAATCGCGGCACGGTTTAGCACATCGTCCGAATTGAGTTTCGCCCAGAGATGCTTACCGAACGTGTTCCATCGCCAGCCTCTGATTCTCCAACCCCGTGTCATCAACATCATGCTTTCTCGCCGATTTGCGTTCGATTCCCCCAATAAGATCTTGGTTGCGTTTCGAGGGCACCTACTTGTTATCAATTTATTAGCGAAGTCATTGCCGTAGACCGACCTTCCGCAACAGGTCTGCGAAGCGGGGATCGGCACGAAGATTGTCGTAGCGGGGATCGGCCATCAGGTAAGTGAATTGAATTGAGCGCCCCTCCACGGCCTTCTCCAGCCACTCGAAGGCCTTGTCATTGTCGTCAAGGCGAGCGTACAGCATGGCAATAGCATATGGCGCGACGTACTCGCGTTTTGAGTCCTCAAGAAGCCCCTCAAGACGATCTCGCCAGACGCCCTTAATGCCGGATACCGCGTAAATCTTCTTCACCCGGGCGACCATTTCCGGCGGCGCCCCTGTCAGCCCTTCGTCGAGAGATTTTTCATACATCCCTCTCGCGTCGTAAACGTTTGCCAGCGTGCGGTGAGCCACACGGAAATCCGGGTCCAGTTCGAGTGTCTTGCGAAGTTGTCGCTCCGCCTCGTCATAGCGCCGCGCGAGAAAGAGCATGTCCCCGACGTTTTCGTTTATGATCAGGGATAGCGGATCGAGCTCCTTCGCCCTCTTCGCCTCGGCAACAGCTTCCTCTAACCGGCCGAAGACGGGCAGGTGCAGGGAATACCGCTGGTGTGCGGTGGCATAGTTAGGGTTCAGCTCGATAGCCAGCTTGAATTCTCGCTCGGCCCCAGCCCAGTCCCGATCATAATTCGCCTTGATCGTCGCCAGCGTGGTGTGTGCCTCGGCAAGCTTCTCATCCAGCTCCAGGGCCTTTACCGCGGCTGACTTCGCTCTTTGATATGCGTCCTTCGGGACTTCATACCTATACCACCCCATCGTAAACCAGGAGTCAGCCAGACCCGCGTAAGCCAGGGCGTAATTTGGGTCGTGTTCGATTGCCTGATTGAAATACTCAACTGACTTCTTGAGTGCCTCGTCAGTTCGCTTATTCCAATGAAAGCGGCCTTTTAGGTATAGCTGGTAAGCCTCGGCATTCTTCGAATCCCGCCCGACAAGTCGTATCTGCTCCTCACCCGATATCCGGAGCCGCAGTTTCTCTGTAATTTCTCGCGCGATGTCTTGTTTGACGGCCAGAACATCAGCAACTTTTCGCTCATACTCCTGGCCCCAGAGCTGCGCTCCCGTACCGGCATCAACCAGATCAACCTGAACGTTCAGGGCGTCTCCGGCGTGCCGCACTCGTCCCATCAACACAACATGAACATTCAACTCGCGGCCAACAGCCTGGGGATCAATTTCTTTGCCTTTGTAACGAAAGGCTGTGGCGCGCGCGACAACACGCAAATGATGGAGCTGCGTCAGGCTGTTAATCAGGGTTTCGGAGATACCGTCCGACAGATATTCCGAGTTGACATCGCCGTTCGTGTTGACGAACGGAAGCACTGCGATGGACTCGATTGCGGGTTTCGCTTTGCGCGCGTAATAAAAAATGCTGAGACCGACGACAGCAATAACGAGCACCAGGGAAACGATGGCCGTTGGGAGCTTGTGGCGACTGATTCCAGAAACTATGTACTCAGCGCTCGACGCGGTATGCATGGGATCGCCGGGGGCCGTCGCAGCTCTCACCCCGGAAGCAGTCGATAATGCACCGTGGTCGCTTGCTGTTGAGGATCCAGCGCGAAACTCCGGCGGCGACGTGCGATCGATCTCAGCGTCAACCTCGAGCTTTCGTTTCAAGTTGCGCAGATCGATGAGCAGGTCTTTCGCCGTTTGATAGCGCTGTTCCCGATCTTTCGTCAGTGCCTTTGTCACGATGCGCTCGAGCTCTGTCGGCACCTCATGCGTAAAGCGCGTCAGGGGCGCGGGCTCTTTCTGCAGGATCAGAGAAATAGTTTCCGTCGGGGTCTCGCCGGTGAATGGCAGGTGGCCGGTTATCATTTCGTACAGCAGCGCGCCGACGCTCCACAAATCCGTGCGGGCATCTACGTGGATCCCCTTGGCCTGTTCGGGTGACATGTAATTCGCAGTACCCATCACCGTGCCGGCGCCTGTATTGACCATAGCTTTAGTCGGAGCCTCTGTGTCGGCCGTGGAACCTGGCGGCTGACTCAACTTGGCGAGGCCGAAATCGAGAACTTTGGCGTAACCGTCGCGCCTGACCATGACGTTCTCTGGTTTGATGTCGCGATGGACAATGCCGGCAGCATGTGCAGCCGCAAGCGCGCTGGCGATCTGAATCGAGATTTCAAGAATCTCTTCCAGCTTCATCCCTGAACTGACGCGCTGACGTAAGGTCTCTCCGTCGATAAACTCAGTGGCGATGAAACGCGAAGTTCCAGTTGTGCCGATCTCATAGATTGTGAGGATGTGCGGATGATTCAGAGCCGAAGCTGCTTTTGCTTCCTGAATAAAGCGCTGCAACCGCTGCTGGTCCGCGGCTAAAGCGGCAGGAAGAATTTTGATCGCGACTGTTCTATCCAGCTCCGTATCAAGCGCGAGATAGACTTCACCCATCCCGCCCTCGCCCAGCTTGGACCGGATTTCGTAGCGACCGAGGCGTGCGCCCGCATCGATACTCATCGCTTCAACCCCGCCGCCCAGTTCAGCACCACGTTGATTGGCGGCGAGGGCGCCTTCTCCGTCGCCACGCTCGTCAGAAAGCGCTGGCCGTCTCTGCCCGGCGCGTAGTTGATTCCTTCGATCTCGAAGAGCGGTTGTGGCGTGCCGGCCTGGAACTCAGCCCCAACATTAAGCTGCCGATGGTAACTGCTCATAAAATTCTAACAGCGACATGGTATCAGTCTCCGCGAAGTGCGACTACAAGAGAGGGGCATGATCATCGTCGCGCAGTTCACGACCCGTTGCTACATAGGTCATTAGCCGTTGTCTGAAGGCGCGCGACCATTCGCGAATCATCGTTCAGTTTCCTCGTGGGCGTTTTTGGCGTTTTCGCATGGCAGGACGCGCGCGATATAAGACCCGCATCAGACGGAAGGAGGGTTTACAGCTTCCCAAGGATTGCGTTATACAGTCCTTACGCGAATTTTTTATGAGGTTAAGTGAAGCTGGCGCAGATGCCTTCACGATTAAGTAAGGTCGCGATTATAGCAGCGTGGATGGGAACGCTACATTCACCCGACGCCGGAAGAAGGAACGCGCCTTTGAGCGTTTCAATAATCTGAACCAAGAGGCGGTTGAAAGGCGGAAACGACACCGAGTCGCTACAATTTCCGCTACAGTTCTAAAGCGACCACCTGTAAGTTGTTGTGCCCCTGTAGCTCAACGGTTAGAGCAGCAGACTCATAATCTGTTGGTTCGGGGTTCGAATCCCTGCGGGGGCACCAATCAACTGGCGAGTGTTCTTACGTTTACATCGTGTGAGTCCTTGTTAGGTGCGTCCTCAAACTCACGATGGCGCGAAGATGGCGCGATTTGTTCGGTCTCGGTGGCACGGGCGTCTCGCCCGTGATTCACGCGAGTCTTCCTTCCACATTGCACTACCTTCCCCGGTTTAGTCTGTCCAAGCGTATTCACTGCGTGGCACAAATTCGCCGGCGTCTGATGAGTGTAAACACTCGTCATC
>JACCSP010000256.1 GCA_013812905.1 Pyrinomonadaceae bacterium | reverse complement strand
AGACAACACAACCTGGCACCTGGTCGAAGACATTGAACGTCTGCGCGAACACCTCGGTATCGATCGCTGGCAGGTCTTTGGCGGTTCCTGGGGCAGCACGCTGGCGCTGACATATGCGGAAACGCATGCCGAACGCGTTACCGAGTTAGTGCTGCGGGGAATCTTTCTCTGTCGCCCGCGAGAAATTCGCTGGTTCTATCAGGAAGGTGAAGGCGCGAGCGCGATTTTCCCCGACACGTGGGAAGAATATGTACGCGTTATTCCCAAATCTGAACGCGGCGATATGCTGCACGCGTATCACAAGCGGTTAATGAGCGACGATGAGATGGTTCGCCTTGAAGCAGCCCGAGCCTGGTCAATCTGGGAAGGCAGCACTTCGAAGCTATTTCCCGATGCGAACCTGGTGGAGCATTATGCGGAACCGCACACAGCACTTGCCCTAGCCAGGATCGAATGTCATTACTTCGTTAACAACATCTTCTTCAAAAGCGAAAACTACCTGATCGATAATGTCGACAAGATTCGACACATACCAGCGGTGATCGTTCAGGGCCGCTACGATGTCGTCTGTCCTATCATGAGCGCGTGGGATCTCCACCGGGCCTGGCCGGAAGCAGACCTCAAAATCATTCCCGATGCCGGCCATTCGGTTACCGAACCAGGCATCATCGGCGCTCTCGTGGATGCTACTGACCGCTTTCGAGACATCTAATGGCTGGGATTCTTGCACATCCCAGCGGCATCAGCCAAATGTCGGCTTCCACGCCAACCAAGCCCAGCCTTCGAATGATATGGTTGCATCCTTAAGTGCGGGAGGTAGGTGATTTGCTGTCCGTTTCATGATTGTCGGGCTGAACAATTACGCAGTCATTCCTAGGGACATGGGTCGAGTAAGCAATCGTGCGGCCATCGGGCGACCAAGGTGAGTAATGTCCACCCTTGCTCTCAGTAAATTGTTGCAGCCCGCCGAGGACTACTTCCGCTGTCGAGTCAGGTCTCCACACGTGCCCGCAGGTAAATGTATTTTGACACCCTTCGAGGGGCTCGCGTAATATCAGGCTCAGGATGAACGGCCGAGTTTTAGTGCTGAATGCTTCCTTTGAGCCAATTAACGTGTGCACCGAACGGCGCGCCGTGGTTATGATCTTTAAGGGTGTAGCACGCGTCGAAGAGCATAACGGGCACATGCTCCATTCGGCGAAGCTGGCGATCCACGCGCCTGCGGTTATCCGGTTGACAGAGTATATTCACATTCCCTTTGAGAGGCGATCGCTTTCACGCAAGAACATTTTGCTGCGCGATCATTCGACCTGTCAGTACTGCGGTAGACAGTATGCCCCCTCAGAACTGACATTGGACCATGTGTTGCCGCGCTCACGTGGAGGGGAGTCGGCGTGGGATAATCTGGTTGCGTGTTGCAAACGCTGCAACCACCGCAAAGGGAACCGGACGCCTGACGAATCAGGAATGCACTTATTGCGCAGGCCGCGTGGCTTCTCTCTACACGTTAATCGACAAATCATGCGCTACCTTGGCAGGGCCGACGAGACGTGGAGAAAATATCTCTTCTACGAATCCAACAACGGTGAGTGACACCGCGAAGGTAGCGGCGCTTACTCAATTGAAAAGAGGCAATATGATTCAAACAATACTGGCTATCGGACTAGGAACTCCGGAGCTCATCGCGATCGTTGCTGTAGTCTTTCTGCTTTTTGGCGCTACCAGGCTCCCCCAGTTAGCGAAGTCATTGGGTCAGAGCAAACGCGCCTTCAAAGAGGGCTTGGATGAAGGGGAAAAGGACGCGGAAAAAGAGGCTAAGGAGAAGTAACCCAGCTTTGTTATGAGCCGCCAACCTGGATCTATAGGCTGAGCTTGAACCAGTACATATCCAACAAAAACTATTGCAGCTAGACTATCCCATCACCAACGCCAGGAACTTATGGACGCAATGGGGAGGACGCTTGTAGCAATCCTTAGATAAAGGCCTCCGTTACTTGAATCGGAAAATTCCTGGCGGTGAACTCTGGCACCAAGTTTCCTCGCACTCCAAGGACAGTGAACCTTAATTCGACTATGTCGTATGATTTCATGTATCGATTACTGCTTTCTCTTGCTTACCTTCGGCAACCTGTGCTGCCTCACGTTCCTAATGACTATGGCCTTTACTACCGATTACCAGAGTAACCCTCACCGAAAGCGTAAACTCCGCTTCGTGTCTGTCGTCATTTACGACCCCAGGGATGGCTTGCCGGACGCACTCCCGCGATTCTTCAGGAATGAATTCCAGCCAGCGATTCATCAGGAAGTCAGAAATCAAGGGCGAGTTGAGAAATCGCTCACCTGATTCGAAATTGAACTCTTCGCTTCGGGACCAGGATGCTACCTCTTCGAGTCCCTCGTGTTCGGCCAATTGCTCCAGCTCAGTGGTTGTCAGGAGTTCAGTGATGAGTCCTTCGATGTTCGATTCGTGGCCCCGCAACCCGCAATTGTGGAGCACCTCCCAGTAAAGAGAGAAGAATTCACCGAAACTGCCGGCGGTCGCAAGACTAAGCGCCACGGAGGCGCCAGGCTTCGCCACGCGCACCATTTCCCCAAGCATCGCTGATATCCGCGGAAGAGCCACCATTGAGCCGTCGCCTATCACGAAGTCGAATTGGTTATCTTCCAATTCCAAGTGATCCACTCTGCTCTGGCGTAACTCTACTGCATCTTTCACTGCCGACGCTTTGGCGTTGGCTAGTTCGAGATATTCCTCATTTTCCTCAATACAGAGAAATTTCAACTCAGTAGCTCGTTCCTGGAGTGCAGTCGCATGGCCGCCTGTTCCAGATCCCACATAGAGAGCGCGACCTTTGTTAGGAAATTTGATGTGCTCATCAACTAACTGGGCGAATCTCTCACCCCAGTCTGTGGCGACAAACAGGTCGTGCAGAAACGCAAGCTCTCTGTCAGTTTTCGGTGTACTCATCCTTGTTTCAAGTCAGGCGTTTTCGGCTGCTTGGCTCAGCAATATCAGAACCCTACAAGTTCTCTTCGTAATACTTGTGTCCGCTCAAACTTTCAGGCAGACATTGCATTTCTTCTTTGGCGCCGGGATCACTGTGAACATACCGGTAACCTTCGCCATAGCCTACATGCTTCATTAAAGGTGTCACTGCATTTCGCAGGTGCAACGGTACCGGTTCCCGGGCAGTTTGTACGGCGTCCGAAACTGCAGCCTGATATGCGCGCTTTACCGCATTGGACTTCGGAGCGGTCGCCAGGTAGATAGTCGCCTGGGATAGCGGGAACAAGCCCTCAGGCAGACCGATAAGTTGGACGATCTCCGCCGCCGCGGAAGCCTGGACCATTGCCTGCGGATCTGCAAGCCCAATATCTTCTGAAGCCAGAGTGCACAAACGGCGGGCAATAAACACCGGATCCGCTCCACCCTCAATCAACCGCGCCAGCCAGTAAAGAGAAGCATTAACGTCGGAGTTGCGCAGCGATTTAATTAGGGC
>JACCSP010000238.1 GCA_013812905.1 Pyrinomonadaceae bacterium | reverse complement strand
AGCATACACAACCCGGTCGAACAGCCCCCGCTCGCGCTTCCGACAGGTCGTCCCATGGCTGGCAATGACATTTACGGACGTGGTACTATTCCAGCAATCGGCCCAGGCCACAGGCCAAATCACAATTTAGTATGTTCAATCCACAGCCTCTGCATCTTTGCCCCCTTGAATCTCGAGCGAACCTCTTCGCGGATTAGTTAAACTCTCGCCAAAGTCTCCATCCACGTCCGAAACGTTAATGTGCGGGCCATTCCCGTTACTCCGCTCGTAAAACGGATTTATTTTAAGGAGAGAAACTATGTCCACCATAACCGTGGCCCCTTCGAAGCGGCCCGAGATTAAAACAGCTCTTCCTGGTCCCAAAGGTCAAAAGATTATTGAGGCAGACGCTCAGTTTGTAACCCCATCCTATCCCAGACCCTCTTTCAAGCTGGTTGCGGAGCGTGCTCAGGGTGTCTGGGTCGAAGACGTTGATGGCAACATTTTTCTTGATTGCAACGCCGGGGTGGCTGTCTGCTCCACCGGACACTGTCACCCGGAAGTTGTGGCCGCCATCCAAAAACAAGCGGCTGAGATGATTCACATGTGTGGCACGGATTATTATTATCGTCACATGCCACAACTAGCGCAGAAGCTTGATGACATAGTTCCAGTCCCATCGCCCACGCGCACCCACTTTGCCAATAGCGGCACGGAAGCAGTAGAGACGGCGTTGAAGTTGGCGATGCACGCCACCGGGCGCGAGAAGTTCATCGCGTTCTTCAACAGCTTTCACGGTCGAACGCTCGGTTCGCTTTCACTAACTTCTTCGCGGGTAGCCCAGCGAAGGGGTTTCAAGCGCCAAGCGCTCGACGTCGTTCACGTTCCGTACCCAAACGTGTTTCGGAATCCGTTCAATGCCGCCGATTGCGGCGCTGGCGGCGCCGGTCAGGGGGCGCTCACTTGGATTGAAGAGCGCCTGTTTAAGACGACAACTCCGCCTGATGAGGTCGCCGGCATTGTAGTGGAAGTAGTGCAAGGCGAAGGCGGTTATGTTCCAGCGCCGCGTAACTTTCTCGAGGGCTTGCGCAGAATCTGCGATCAGCATGGAATCATATTGATCGTTGATGAAGTACAAAGCGGAATGGGCAGAACCGGTAAGATGTTTGCCAGTGACCATTTCGATCTGAAGCCCGACATTGTCTGCATCGCTAAAGGTATCGGCTCCGGACTTCCCATCGGGGTCTGTGTGGCCCGCGCGAATTTGATGGATTGGAAACCGGGCGCTCATGCTTCGACCTTTGGCGGCAATCCGGTGTGCATTGCGGCCGCTTTAAAGACCATCGAGCTGCTGGAAGGCGGTTTGGTCCAAAACAGCGCTGAGGTTGGCTCCTACTTGAAAGGCGAGCTAGAGAAGCTGATGAGGAAGTATGACTGCATTGGTGACGTGCGCGGCATGGGCCTGATGATTGGCGTCGAGTTCGTGGAAGATCGGACGTCAAACAAACCCGCGCCGGAGCTTCGAGATCGGGTTGAAGTAGCTTGTTTCGAGCGTGGCTTGGTGATCCTCGGGGCGGGAACCAACACGATTCGCTGGTCACCACCCCTTATTTTGACTACGGACAACGTCGACGTCGCGATTGAAATTTTCGATGAGGCCATCGCTGCTTCGGTCTGAATCGAACCGCGCGCAAGGTAGCAAGCGGGAGGTGGATCGCTTGTTAAGGAAGACGATCGTATCTGACCTATTACCAGAAGGGCCTGCTAAGCTCCTCCCAGCTTGACCGCGATCTCTTTCATCCGGGCTGCCAGGCGCTCTTCGTCAGTGGTTATAACCTGCCCTGCGCGAAAGACTTCCTTTCCTGCGACCACAGTTAAGACTACGTCTCGCCCCGAAGAGGCAAAGATAAGAGTGTTGATCGGATCGTATGACGGCAGTTGGTGTGGGCCGGCAAGCGAGACCACCGCAAAGTCAGCTTGCAATCCTGCTTTCAGCTCCCCGGTGTGACCTTCGAGGCTGAGCGCGCGCGCACCTCCTGCTGTGGCAGCGTGCAATGCATCTGTCGCAGCCAGCATCCTTCTCCCGCTCATCTCGCCAGTGTCCGAGCGGGCCATTAAAGTTGCAAACCGAGCCTCCTCAAGAATATCGCAGGTGTTGTTACTGGCAACCGAATCGCTGCCGAGTCCGACCGCTATCCCTCGATCTAGAAAAGTCCAAAACGGGGCGCGGCCATGGCCAAGTTTCGCGTTTGATTTTGGACAGTGCGCTATTCGCGCTCCCGACTCCTTCAGCGTTTCGATATCGGCGTTATCTACCCTAATGCAATGGGCCAACAACGGTTTCGTCTGCAACACGCAGTGTCGCTTCAGGTATTGAATAGTTGACACCCCCGGCGTGTGCCATTCTATGCCCCGCTTCGCAAGGGCCTCCGCAAAAGTCCCCCTACCTTCTCGCAACAACCTCTCTTCCGCAGCCGATTCCGCCGCGTGCATCATCAGCGGGAGGCCTTCTGTTAAAGCAAACTCCGAAATCAACTCGAGCTGGCGCCCGCAAACCGTGTAAGGTGCGTGTGGAGAAACACCAACTTTTACAAGCGGTGTTTCCAGATCTGCCAAACGAGCTACCTTGGCGTTGAGTCTTGCGAAATTGTCATCAGCCAATCTCGGATCTGGACCAAAAGACTCCTGGAAGACAATCCCGCGGAGGCCAACATCGCCCAGAGCCTTCATGCTTTCGTAGGCACCGTCGCAAGAATCCGCCAGAGCAGTGACCCCGGAGCGGACTGCCTCAGTTGCCCCACAGGCTGCCGAAATATAACGATCGTCAGGCGTCATCAATTCCAGTCGCGCTACCGTCAGTTTTTTAAGCCAGCCGGTAAAGTCAGACTCTTCGCTTTCCAGAAAGCCGCGCATCGCCGTGAGCTCTAAGTGCGAATGAGCATTGATTAAGCCCGGTAATATGGCCGCGTCTGGATAGTGATGTAACGTCGAGTCAGGATAGCTTGCGACGAGTGACGCGCCGGAGCCGACGTCGGTGATCTGACTTCCTTTGATTGCGATTGCACCATCTTTAATTGGATCCGATGAGATGGGCAGGACCCAGCTAGCGGAGTAGAGGGTAGTCATGATCTGCCGGATTCTCTAATCGTCTCTGCTGGCTTGAATAGCGACGAGAACTGGACGTGGAGGTAGCCCGTCGGGAAAACGGTCATTAGAATCGCGGGAGAACACGGTGGCGCTGGTTTGAGGTCGTATACCCTTCAGCTTACGGTAGCGCTCAAGAATCGAAGTCACATACGCACGCGTGGAGGGAATGTTGATTCGTTGGATAAACTCCTCGCCTGATAGGTCCCTGCCACCTTTCCCGGGGCGGTTCCATTCCGCCGCGCGGCTGGGGCCGGCGTTGTAAGCGGCAATCATGCGGGCTTCAGCATCCGGCGTGTCGCGGTATTGTTCGTAAAATTTCTCCAGGTACCAGCAACCAATCTGAACGTTTCGCTCCGGATCCCGCAACAGACCGGAAGGTTCACTGGCCATCTGCCGCTCAAGTTCACGCATGCCGGTTTCCGCTGCCCAGTCGCGCCCAACCCCGGGTGTGACCTGCATCAATCCAATCTCGCCATCCTTGCCAATCTTCCAGGGACTGAAGTATGTCTCCTCGTAAATTATGCTCCAGACCAGGTCGGGATCGAGACGATAGATATTGGCTTGTCGGGCAATCAACCCGTCATAGCGATGGATCCAGTATCGATTGAGGGAGTAAGCTGCGAAAACGGCAGTGAGGATTACGAGACTAACAACAATCAGACGCTTCATTAATATGGATCATCAGCCCTGTTGCCGGTCTGACGTCTAATTTTTCCTTTTTAATCCTGACCAGAAACTGGCCGCCGAGCATGTGAGATCGACGCCCTCATAACGGGAACGCAGCGCTTGCTCATCCAGCACGTGCCCCTGCAACCAAACTTCCGCGTCCAGAGTAGTTCCGGGTGCCAGAGAGTCGCCTCGGAGAGCACGTTGATTGACCAGGACTTCCAGCTTTATTCGTTCAAGGTCAAGGTGGATCCAGTAAAGATCGCTGCCGGACAAAGGATTCTTTAGAGGCTTAAACGCGATTACGGTTCCGGAGAGACTCCAATCATTCTCATGGGCAGCGCGCGATGGTGCAGCTTTGTCCAGCGGCATCCAGCGAGTCGTGCCATAGCCCTTGCGGACTCGAGCTCGGTAAGCAAGCCCACAAAGAGCCACATGGAGTTCGTGCGCGGAAAACCCGGCGGGCCCCACTTCGGTAAGATTCTGCAGCTCGAATAAGACTTCGCATTCGGTGCTTTCGCGATACCCGTGGATTACAGCCTCGCCCTCTTCATCGTATTCCGTGAGAGCCCACGGGCTAATCGTTTGAATGTACCGTGCCCGAAATCCGGGCCGGCAGTCTGCATAGAACACATCGCCACTTCCCGATTCATAGAGCACGGTCCACACTTCCAGCCCTTCCCCCAACTTCCAACAACGGCCGTGCAGCACAGCGCCACGTCGACTGAGTTGCGTGGGCTCACCTTGGTCCTCGGCCCGCTCGGCGAGATAGTTAAAGGCCTTCTCACTCGGCACTTCTAATCCAATTGTCTCGAAAGTAGGGTTCATGCCTGGCATCGGCCCAATATTCTTAGCTGGAACTAACCAATTTTCCTTAGACGCTTGCCCTTCTCATGTTTTTGCGCGCTTGGTTTCACTTCCTCATTTCGCAGCGCCCGGCTCTTGTAGCCACGAATAAACCTTTCGGGGCCATGTGAAGGTCGCAGACCCGAACGAACCATTTCCGCAAACAGATCTACGTCGTAGTCCACTTCCCTCGACATCTCCTCACGTATGGCGTGTAGCACTTCCAGAAATTTTGGGCGACGATACATAAAGACATTTCCCATTTCCAATTTCCAATTGCCGATTGGCTTTGCTTCGATGGAAGATCACATTGGCCAACCTGCAATCGCAATGTATCAGCGGTAATTGGCAATTGGCAATCGGCAATCACACGGCTCTCTCCGTAGCTTCAGAGACAAGAAACTCCGGCGTCACAATCATGGGAACGTAAAAACCTGCCGCCGTATTGAACAGCCGGATGCGCGCTTGTCGACGAACATTTGCCAGGTGGCCAAAGTTCCAGGTCACCAGGTAGTCAATCTTGTGATAAGAGGCGATCGCAACGTGCAATGCATCTGCTATGTACTTGCGATGAAATATTCCGCGTGACACATAACCGTCCGCCAGGATGGCAGCTTCATCGGTGAGTTCAGCCTGCTCCAGCGGAGCTATCAATTTTAAGTACGAAGTTCTGTGAGGATCCGCAACTCGTTCAAGTTCTCGTGAGACTAGAGCCGAGATAACCGTGCGATAATCCTTCATCTCGTGTTCCCACCAACGAATGGTTAAGTCCCGTCGAAAAGGCTCGCCGTTATCGAGGTAAGCGCCGATTACCGAAGTTTCGAGATAGAGACTCTGCTTCATTGAAAACTCGGTGCCTCACATCGCCCCAGGTTTACCACTCCTGACAGCCTGGTGGAGCGGTTCCAGCCGAATCACTCCACGACGAAAGTCAAAAGAAACTCGGAAATGCCTGAGAAAGTTTCCTCCCAGAATTCCATCCTGGATGAATCCCGCAGTTTCATTTACCGACTCCAGGTCAAGAACGGCCACATTGACCTGTTCCCTGGTGAATGTGCCAAGCATTACGCTTGGCAAGACGATCGTTTTCACATCTTCGGCTACGCCTGCGGCGCCGAAGACCCGCATTCGATTAGAAGTCAGGTAATTGGACAATTCTTCGAGCGCGGCCAGTTTTTCCGAAACCACAGAAATACTGGCGCCGGTATCGATAATAAAGTTTAGCGGCTTCTCGAGGCCCTCAAGATAAACTTCACCGCTGAGAAAGCCGCTCGAGGTAGTGCGCAGAGGAATCTCCACAGCCTTGGCGGTTAAGGAATTAAGCGCTGGGGTCAGATCTGGCGGCGATTGCAAGAGATCTAGAGTAACTGAGTGTCGCTGACGCACGAGTGTAAAGGTTCGCTCACCGTAATCTACGGCCGTCAAGAACTTCGAGATCATCGAGAGCCCCAGATAACCATCGACCGGAGTCTTGTCATCAAAAAAGTGCCTGATGTAGACGGGCACATTTTCGACTTTGACTTCGCCAATCTCCAGCGAATTCAAAAAACCGTAGACGATTTCAAACTTGCCTCCTCCGCCCACGGCACGCGCCAAGCCACCGCGCGCAACTGGACGTATGCCAAGTCTGTTGGCAGTCTCATCTGAAATAACGGACATCCCCGAGCCGGTGTCCAAGACGAAGCGAAGCGGATCTTTTTGCCCGTTCACCCTGACCGTCAAGATTGGGCGGCTATCGAGCGAAGCAAAGGAAATGACTGTGGCGTCGCGTCCGGCCGGAACATATAGCGAGCCTTGTCTTCCGAGGTACCGCAAGAAGTCGATCAATCCTCTGATACGAGCGCGGCGATCCGCATCAGTCTTGGGCGCGATTACTAAAAAACGCTCGTAAGCGTCCGCGGCTTCCCTGTACATCTCGCTGCGCGCAGCCGCCTGGCCCAGATTGAAGATAAAGTCGGGCTCGTCCGGCGACATGCTGACCGCTCGTCGCAACCCTCGAATGCAGGGCTCTAACCGGTTCTCATAGAAATCAACCATCGCCAGGCCGGCAACCGCCAAAGAATCGTCTTCCTTGACACTAAGAGCCGTCCGAAACTCTTCAACTGACTCACGAAAGTTGCCAGAGGCCAGGATTGCATGACCTAGTAAGGCATGCCCTCGTGCCGAGAGCGGGTTCGCCAGAATCACTCTCGCTGCCTGGTCGTAAGCCTCTTGAAGACGCCTTTGCTTTAGGAGCGAAAGACTCAGACCAAGCCTGGCATCCTGGTCCTGAACGTTCTTGCTCAATATCTCGCGAAAACTTTTCTCCGCCAGATCGAAGTCACCATCGCGAAGCGCTTTCTCGGCCCGTCGTGTCTGCTTGTCGCTAAGGGTCGCGGCGGACGCGGGCGCGAGGAGTCCCAGAGAAAAGAGAAAGGCGGCCATTATTCCGACCGCCAAGTTACGGGTTAACCTGGTAACGCTAAAACATTCCATGAAACCATCCTCGAAGTCGTACTTTTTGAGTTAACGACTCGTCGTCATTCGTTGAACAGTTTACTATTTCAAGACTTCCCCTGTTTTCATCGACCATAACACCAGGTCGAGTTCATCGAAATCAATCCTTACGTCGCGGGCAACGCCCTTTAGCCTTTCCTCTATCTCCAGGTAGCGCGCCTTGGTGCTGGGAGGCCGGGAGGATTCGACTATCTCGAGATCCGCGAGACAACGCAATACATGCTTGTCCAGAATCGCATGGCCCATCAAGCCGATGTTCCGCAGAAAATGGCTGGCTTCCTTATAACCCAACCCTTTGATCCGTTTCTCTCGGGCTAGCCAATCACGACGCTCAATCGGATCTGAGAAACTCTCGAGTTGCTCGCGCAATCTTAAACCGCAATGTTCACGCAAATACTGTCGCGCTATCACAATGTATTCCGGCCGCGACACCGGAAACCGATGCGCGCCCGCCTTCTTAAGGGCCTCGGTCATTTCCGCTCCCCGGCCGTTCCACAGCAACGGTCGGACCGCTTCGATGGACTTTAATCCCATCCGAGCCGACGCGCCGGCCGTGAAAATGCAGAAGACGAGTTCTTCCCAAAGTCGCGCGTTCGATCCATCGCGCCAAACTTTTTCAAACTCACCGAGCCTCGCTCGAATCTCTTTTCTTCGTGCCTTGTGCGTGGAGCGTATGCTTTCAACTGTAACGGGTTGATGTTCGCGCACTATGATTTGTCAATAACAGATTCTAGGTGTCAGCTTCTAACATTGTCAACGCCATTGGACTCGGCTCTTAAAGGCGACTTCATCCCTAGGTTTCGACAAGCGGGAGTTGACGGTTCCTGGCTCTCCGATGATGGCGATCTCATGCGGAACCAAGCAAAACTTCATGCACACCGTGGTCCCTGCAAGAGGACGGCCATCCCCGGCTAAGTCGAGCGCATCGAACAGATTCTCCTCTCAGGCTTGTGGAACTCCCCTGAAAATCATCGTGTTATGATGATGTGCTCGACTAGCGAGCGCACTATGAGGATTAATGAACAAGCAAATCAGATCGCGCATACTTCTGGTCGCCTTAGCACTCAGCGTCTGGCTGCCGCGGCCCGCCCTGCTTTGGGGGCAAACAGCAGCAAAGGACAGACCCCCTGTCGCGCCTGTCACGCCGATTACAACGTTCCCCGTTACGCCAATTCAAATAACGGCCGCGCAGCAATTGGCCAGCGCGACAACTGAGTCGCAAGTCATCTATGGTCTTCAGGGCGTGCTGGTGGAAACACTCGATGGGAATACAGTCGCAGTGCAGTCAGCCGAGGAATATTTCAATCCGGCCTCAGCCATCAAACTTGCCACGGCGCTGGTTACACTTAAGACCTTCGGCCCTCAGCATCGCTTCACAACCGGCATCTGGATTACCGGCACACTTGATAAAACTACCGGCTCGCTAAATGGGAATCTCTACATCTCGGGTCGGGATCCTTCTTTTCATCACGAACATGCCGTAATTATTGCTCGGCAATTGAACACACTGGGTATTCGCACGGTTACTGGGAACCTGGTGGTCGCGCCGGGCTTCACAATGAATTTTAACTGGTCGGCAAGGAGATCGGGCGAACAGCTTTACGACACGCTCGATGCAACGCTGCGGTCGGGTGAAGCGAGTCGGGCCTGGTTATACGAAAGAACGGCGCTGGGTGACCAGGCGAGTTTGCAAACCATCCCCAGCGTGGCGGTGATGGGGGAGGTTGAGGTGAATCCTGTCCCGGCGGAGGCGAAACTCGTTCTCTCCCAGAAGTCAAGCAAACTGGTTGATATCCTCAAGGTCCTTCTCTGTTACTCAAACAATTTCATGGCTGAGCGTTTGGGTGATTCCGTCGGGGGGATACAGTCGGTGCGACGTCAACTTGTAACCTCGCTGGGCCTGTCTGCCAATGAGTTTATGATTTCCTCATTGAGTGGATTGGGCGTCAACCGCGTCAGCCCACGAACAATGATGAAGATCTTCAGGGCCTTGCGCGAAGAGCTGCGGAAAAACAGACTATCAACTACCGACATCATGCCGGTCGCCGGTATTGATCCTGGAACACTTCATGATCGCTTCACGGGCCCGGCGTGGCGCGGGAGTGTGATTGCTAAGACGGGTACGCTTATCCGGACCGACGGCGGAGTCAGTTCCCTGGTGGGCCAGATGAAAACGGCAGGCGGGGAAACCCTGCTGTTTGTGATTATGAACCGGCAGGGAAGTGTTTTCAGGTTTCGCTTAAATCAGGATTATCTGGTGATGCAGATTCAGAATACGCGCGGGGGTCCAAGAGCATTCGACTATAAACCTCACCTGCTGGCGATGAAACTTGCCGACACCCAAAGCCTTCTGTCGGTAGGCGACGAGTATGAGCCGGCCTTGATGGTTCCCACTCCGTAAAACGGTCCAAGAAATCAAAAGTATGCGCCCCGGCAATCGCAAGATCATCGGGGCGCTTTACCGTCCGGCCCACACGCGGCGTGCGGCACCGCGGGCGAGAGGACGATCCTTAGTCGCGAGGCCTGCCCTCGCCTGCCGTTGGCACGACAATATGCCGTCCCTCGTCCGGTACTACAAAAAGCCTAACGCCATCACGTTTCCGAAACCGAAGCTTTCGATCCGTTGTGAAGTGGCCTTCTCTCCTTGTTACCAAAGGTTACGACTTATTAAACCCTCTGAGAAACCACAGAGAGATCCAAGGCTTTCTGGCGGTTAGGGGAGTGGCATCGCTATTGCTTAGTTGCTCGCAGGGTCTCCGAGGCCCTGTCAGCTCTTGGTTGAAGTGGGTCTTTTGGAGGCTGATATGGAAGCGCGACTATTCCGGCGGAAGACGAGTGAACGGCCGCCAGCAACGAGCCAGAATGGCTTCTCTCTATTACAGGTAGTTCTCGTGCTTGCGGTAGTGATGGTTGTTTGCGGGCTCGCGGTCATGTCTATCCAAGGGGCGCGTCGATCGTTGCGGCTTGCCAATTCGGGTCGCCAGTTCGCAGCCTATCTCGAG
>JACCSP010000235.1 GCA_013812905.1 Pyrinomonadaceae bacterium | reverse complement strand
ACGTCAGGGGTGGGGTGTAGTTTCTCCGGGGCGAGCGGTTGAGGTAGCCCGGTCGCTGCGATCATGACAAGCGTTAGACCTCCATGCGAATGGGACCATGTGTTCACCCAAAGGGCGTACGATAATTTGCAGGTCCAAGAAATTCTGCAAGTCGGGGGAATTTGCAGGTTGGGAAGGTGGGCAAAGCGTAGCGCGCCCCCGCTCCAGCGTAGCGTCCTCTCCCGGCTAGAAAAACCGCTGACTTCTAATGCAGACCGCTTACGTCTTGTGCAGACTCGTTCAAGTGTAGTCTAGAAGGAATACTAACGTTTATGACGCTTGCGGTAGAGCGGGGGCGCGCTACGCTTTGCCCACCTTCCCAACCTGCAAATTTGCTGAACTCGAATTGTCCAGGCTGGCGTGCATACTACTGCGCTCGCATTAGGTTAGCTTTCTTGGGAGCCCGGCGCACTCCCAAAACAGAAAGCAGAGAACCTCGCGGTTGGCTGCCTTCTGCTTACCGTGTTGTGCCTCTCAGGCTAACCCTTCGGCGCGTTATAGACCGAACGCGCCTGAATGACATATTCCTTGTCGTCATAGACGCCATCGCCGTTAACGTCCACACTTACCTTAATCTTGTGCTGTTTGCCGTCGCGAACATCACCCGGATTGAACGCCAAACTATATTGACTGCGCAGCAGGCCGTTGATCGAATTCAGGATTCCGGGAATCTCGCCCTCAAACGTGTAGGGAAAGTAAGCCCCACCCGTTTCTTTCGCGAAAGTCTTGAGGGTGTTGTCGGCCTGAAGCAGGGTCAGCCTTCCGGGCATCCCAGAAAGGCTGTCGGTTGCCGGCAACGAATCGCCGTATCTCTTGTTGAAAAGGTTGGCGGTACCAATGATGTAGATTGGGATGCCAGCGTTCTGAGCTATTTTGCGGGCGTCACCGTAATTAATCTTGCTAAACGTATCGATTCCCGAGGCTACCAGAATCAAGGCCCGCCTTCGTCCCTGGACTGTGATCAACCCGGCATAGTCTGACTTTTCAGTCTTGGAATCCTCCAACACAACTGAATCACCGCGTCCGCCGACTAATACGAACTTCAGCGCGTCGAAAAGATTGCTCTCCCGGAACGCCGGCGAATTACGAAGTAACAGATTGATGACCTCATTGATTCGTCTGGGGTCGTTAGTGAAATCCGTTAATGGCGTTGGACGCATGTCGTAGGCAACGACCGAAACGTAGTCATCCGGAGGTTTAATGAATTGCGAAAGAAACATTGCGGTCGGACGCAGCACCTCATAAGTTCCCGGATCGAACCCGCCGCTGCCGTAATAACCAAACATCTCCGACCACTTGCTATATTCCAAAACCATCGCCACCGTGATGGGGGTTTCGGGGGTAGAGAAGTTTGTAATGACCTGCGGATTTCCATCAGAGAAGAGCGCAAAGTTATCTTTCTTCAACCCGGTGACTATTTGTCCGCTCTTCTTGTGGTAGACCACTGTATCGACATTGACGATTTGCGTGCTGATCGTCACCTTGTCAGCCTCTTGCGGCTTGCCGGTTAAGTCCGGCGGCAAGGGCTCATCCTTCTGCTTTTCACCAGGTTGCGCGGTTTCACTTGGTCGCTTGTTCTTCTTTTGATTAGAGGCAGGAGGCTGGCGGCGCGATTGCGAAAAAGTTAGTGGGGCAAACGACTCAAAGAGCAGCGCGGCTAGCAACATGATCGCGAATAGCAGGCGGGAAGATTTAAAGTACTTCATGAACTGTGATCCTGTCGGCAATTAATCAAACGTCGAAAACAACCACGAATCAAGACGAAACTGCCCTAATAAGAATTCCTGCTGCTTTGGGTGATTTCGTGGGTCGTGTCGGTCGAAACAATAGACAAAAGCAAAAACCCAGAGAGATGTTTCACACACCCTTCACAAGAAAACCGGCCGCAAGGTCTGATGCCCAGCAGCAAACCGCAGGTTGCCGCTCAACGAGGCGAGCTTCCTGCCTCAGCCTCGACAACGACATCATACGTTCCGGTATTGTCGTTTAAATCCCCTTCGTTAACCCCCAAAAACAACACGCCATCTCGCTGCGCGACAAAATCGCGCCGGTTGCCAACTAAGATAAAATCGTCGTTGTCATCTCCAATTACAGCAATCAATGCGCCGGTGGCTTCATTGCGCATAAGTTTGCCATTGTCCGCAATGGTCGACAGGCCGATTGGAGTTGAAAACCTTCCCTTGCCCAGGGAGATACGTCCTGAACAGCTGATGCGCAAACGTTGCCCCTTGCGAACCACCAGACCACTGTTGGTCCAACCGTTATTCGTGTTGTCGGCGCGGACGGCGACTTTGATAGTGAAAAACGTAGGTGAAGCGCTCGGGCTGGTTGTTCTCGGATTGCTCGTAGTTGTATCAGTCTGCGGATTGGATCTCGGTGGTTGGGAGTCCGGCTCTGTCTTGTCGGGGCTCATCTCCTCATTCGCCAAAGAGGCTGCCGCGGCGGTGGTCGCCGAGTCAAACTCAATTGACTCGATATCCTCGACGTAAATTGATGTCCGGCTGCGCCGGCCCTTGGCCCCGGCCCCAATCAGAACAGTTACCTGCTGATCTTTGAAGCCAATCACCTGCCCGCGAATGACGCTCCCATCTTTCAAGCGGATGGTATCAGCAACTATGGGAACCACCAGGGACAGGACAAGGACAAGCGCGCACGAGGCGTAGGAAATCTTCTTCATCGTTCTTCTCCCAGCGAGCATTTCAATCAGGAGGTTTAGCAAGAGTCGAATGCTTTTGCAAGCGGGAGAGGCTTGGTGTCGGTTCATGCGATGCGCCAGGCGGTTAAAAGGTTCCCTTAAGCGGATGGTTGCGCTCGAGAAATCGTTCTCCCGATCCACGAAAATCTCACGAAAGACTCCCACAGGATTGTGATGGTTCGTGTTGTTTCGTGGCTCGATGAGCCGGTTTAGATCCGCACTAAACCAACTGCGAATTTATTTCACAGCCAAGAAGAACAAGACAGCTAGGACACGGCCCACCTTTTGAGCCCGCCTGCTTGCCGCTATACTGTCATTCCAGTAGCTAAGGAATCCCGGAGGCAGAGACCCCGCTGAGAGACAATCAATATGCATCTGAGAAAGAAAGCTTGAGGAATTATTCGGCTGAAGTGCAATACGGCAACATATGAAACGGAAGGAACATGCGCTACAGACAATTCGGTCGCACGGGCTGGGAAGTAAGTGAAATTGGTTACGGGATGTGGGGGATGGGCGGCTGGTCAAACTCAGACGACCATGAGTCGCTCGGGTCTTTGCAGGCTGCTGTGACCCGTGGCTGTAACTTTTTCGACACGGCGCAAGTTTACGGCGAGGGCCGCAGCGAGAACTTGCTGGGCCAAACCGTGCGTGCCAATCGCGACAAACGTCTCTATACCGCCACGAAGGTCCCACCCAGGAACAAACAGTGGCCCGCTCCCTCGGAGTGTGGCCTTCAGGAATCTTATCCACCTGATCACATTGAAGAGCTTGTACACCGGAGTCTTGAGAATGCTCGTCTCGAGAGTTTCGACCTGATGCAGTTTCATACCTGGAACGATGAGTGGCTACGAGATGATCGTTGGCTCTATAAGCTGGACGACCTGCGCAGCCACCGGCTCATCAGCGCGATCGGTATCAGCCTTAATCGGTGGGAGCCCTGGAACGGCGTGCGCGCGGTCAGAACCGGACAGATTGATTCGGTACAGGTGATCTACAACATCTTCGATCAGAATCCTGAAGATGATTTGTTTCCGGCATGCGAGGAGATGAATGTGGCTGTGATTGCGCGAGTACCGTTTGATGAAGGAACGCTGACGGGTACGCTCACCAATGATAGCAAATGGCCCGAAAGCGATTGGCGCAATACCTACTTCGTTCCCGAAAACCTCATACCCAGTGTGGAACGCGCCAATGCTCTAAAAGTATTTCTGCGCGGTTGGAATAGGGAACATTCAACCGAGATCAGCATGCCGGAAATGGCGCTGCGTTTCATTCTTACTAATCCCGCTGTGAGCACGATTATCCCGGGGATGCGCAAGCTGTCTCACGTAGAAGCAAACATCGCTGCGGGTGATGCCGGTCCCCTCCCGGCGGAGTTGTACGCGGAACTCAAGAAGCACCGTTGGGTACGCAAGCCCACGCCGTGGTCTCAGTGAGATCAGTAAATGGCTTTTAGTGCGATTGACATCGTACTTGTGGTGTTGGTGCTGCTGAGTGTGCTTAACGGCTGGCGGCGCGGCTTCATTCTGGGTTTGCTCGATCTGCTGGGATGGACCCTGAGTCTCGTTGCTGGTCTGCGCTTCTATCAACCGGTGGCGCGTTGGCTCGGAGCGCGCGTTGACTTGTGGTCTGAGGTTTGGGACCAGCCCCTCGCCTTTATTTTGATCGCCGCCGGCGTGGGTGTGGCAGTTCATCTCCTCAGTTATGCGTTCCTGCGGCGGCTGCCGGAAGATGTTCACGAGCGATCTATTAACCAACTGTTCGGTCTGATACCAGGGCTGGCAAACGGTTTGATTACGGCAGCCATTGTCGCGGCGCTGCTGCTTTCCATACCTCTAAACGAAGGCTTGAGTGAACGCGCACGTAGTAGCGCGCTGGTCAACCGACTCGCCGTCTACACCGAACGCCTGGAGAACGCGCTCCACCCCGTCTTCGGCCACGCTATCGCTCAAACCCTCAATCTGCTTACAGTTCAACCTGACTCGGACGAAAGCGTCACGCTGCCTTTTACAGTCCCGGTTTCGCGTCCCAGACCTGATTTGGAAGCTGAAATGTTGAGACTCGTAAACAAGGAACGAATTGCCGCGGGACTTCGGGCCCTTGCGCCCGACCCGGAACTCACTGAAGTTGCGCGACGACACGCGTCAGATATGTTTGCCCGCGGCTATTTCTCTCACGACACACCGGAAGGTCGCGATCCCTTTGACCGCATGCGCGCAGAAGACATTCGTTTTCTCACCGCCGGAGAAAATCTGGCCCTCGCCCGCACCGTGCAGATAGCCCATACCGGCCTGATGAACTCGCCGGGACATCGCGCCAACATCCTGCGATCGGAATTCGGGCGCGTTGGCATTGGCATCTTGGACGGGGGTATGCGAGGCGTGATGGTGACCCAGAACTTCCGGAACTAGCGTCAACACCTTGGAGTGCGGCGACCCGTCGCCGCTTTGGCCTGCATGGGCTTGACGTCGCACACTCACGGCGCATTTAATTCAACCAAATTAACGCTGCGGGGGATCGCCGCCGACAGCCCACTCCAAAGGAGGGGCCTCACATGCCTCCGATCAAAGATTGGCCTCACGCGCCGATTCACCGTATCGATTCCGATGGAATTTACATGGTGACCGGAGCTACTCTGCACAAAGAACATTTCTTTACGTCATCAGAGAAACTGAGCTTACTCGAGAGAGAGTTGCTTTCGTTGGCCAAGCAGTACCAGTGGCAAACTTGAAGCTTGGGCTGCGTTTGTCAATCACTACCATCTTGTGGCTCGTGGTTGTCCCGATGCGTCGCGTCTCGACGATTTCCTCAAGCATCTGCATTCAAATACCGCGCGCCAGGTAAACCAGTTGGACGACACGGCAGGCCGCCAGGTTTGGTATAACTTTTGGGATTCAAAACTGACCTTCCAACGGTCGTATTTGGCGCGGCTCAACTACGTACATCAAAACGCTGTGAAGCATGGGCTTGTGAGAGTCGCCAACCAATATCCCTGGTGTTCCGCCTCATGGATTGAGCGCACAGCTTCTCCCGCTGCAGTTAAAACCATCTATAGCTTTAAGACTGAAAAGCTAAAGATCGCTGACGACTTCTAATGACTTGAGTTGTGTCAAACTCCTTGGAGTGCAGCGACCTGTCGCCGCTTTGGCCCTCGTTGGCGCGAATTTACGTTGCTTATCGCCGCAGAGGCGACACGGCGGAGCGGACGAAAGCGCCGACAGGTCGGCGCACTCCAAGGAGGGGCCTCAAGCTCGGCGGCGAACGCGGCGTGGTCTGGTTCTCTTTCCACGCTGTTCGCGCGGTAGAACGTTTGGTGAGGTGACCACGGCTGGAACTGCGCCGGTCAGAGGTTTCGGAGCGCTTGCTTTGTCTGTCCCACCTGCGTTGGCGCCGGCACTGCTATGGTAGGCAGCGGCGTCAGCTTGCACGATCCCCGTTTCGAAACGTGTGCGGCTGATTGCCAGTTGATCCAGTCGTGTTTGCACGTTCTTCTTTTCGATCTCCAATTGCCGCCGCCGCTGCTCGCGTAGTTCTTCCGGGCGCGTGCTACCTGTTCCCGCCAGACCCTTCTCGATGTTTTCAGGTTTTAGATCCTCTTCGAGTTGCCGAAAACGGGTTTCCAATTCCGTTTGCTTTGCCTGTACTTCCGCCAGTTGCTGACGGAGGCCGGCAGCGCGTTCTTGCGCCGTTCTCTGCGCCATTGCGGGAGTGGCCAGCAAGACGACAATTATAAAAGGGGCCAAGAACCAGACTGAGGGTGGATGTTTCATAATCGCATGTCGCAAATCGCGCACCTCTAAGACGCGAGGTCCAGAATCTGGGGGGGCTAGCTGAGTGATGAGAGGTTAACTCCATATCGGCCGAGACTCAAGCGTGCCCTCGGGGTTATCGCCGAGTGTGGCTGTCTGAAAACCCAAAAACGCAAAAGCAAGTTAGCCGGGCCTGATTACTGTTGGGATCGCTAGAGCTTTTCCTCAGTCTCGGTAGCGACCGGGTAGATGCGCTTTGTCACTCCAAACTTGATGCCGAAAGTTTCTGGCTTTCCGGAGGTCGCGAGAATAGACTGAGCGTCCTACCATTCTGAAGTCGGCACGTGTCGGGGGTGGCCACATGAACGACGAAAGGCCTCGTCAGCAGATACATCAATATCAACCCGAAGGGTGGCGGAGTGACGAAGAGAGTCTCTCTCGAGAAGAGCAAGCCTTCACTCGGCCTCGCCGTTCCCATCCAGATCCTGATGTGCGCGACCGGAGCCTCGTTCTGGAATTGCTGGGCCGCATAAATTACAAAATTCTGCGCGGGAACAAAGTTTATATTGAAGTCGGCGGAGTGGTTTACAAGACACTTTATGGCGCCTACTGGCGCAGCGTCTTTACGGGCGTTGAGCATTATCAGCTCAAGTGTGAGGAAATCTCAGGCTGTATCTGGACTCAGGGAAGCGATGCTACGGCCATGGTTGATTTACCGATCGACTATTCGAATGACGGTTGGACAGCCGGGGGCTATTCCCTCTCTTTCATGCTCTCCCGAGACCAGACGTAAGGCCTGCGCCCTTCGTCCGTGAAACGGACGATCGAAAATAGCCCACTGATTAATCGGTGGGATCGGCTGAGGCTAGCGGAACACGTAACGCAAGTCGCAAGTCGACGCAATGCTTGTCGAGGAACTCCAGGAACTCTCCCTGGAAGGTTCGCTTATCGGGCTTGCCATATTAATAAAAACTTTATAACTTCTGAGCCGTTCTGATAAGCGCAACTCAAAGGCTAGCTCTGTTCGGCCCAGTGTTCCGCAGCGAGAATGGTTAAGGTCAAGCAGGGGAATGGCACTGACAGCATCCACTGACATCCACACTACAACAACCGGCGGGCACATCGAGCGCGTGACGCCACGCGGCCGATATCTTT
>JACCSP010000220.1 GCA_013812905.1 Pyrinomonadaceae bacterium | reverse complement strand
TGACCCGGCAGACCCCTGACAAATTCCTCAGAGGCTTTCCCATGAAAAGAATCACGCTCTTTTTTCTTGTCCTGTTTCTTGCTTCTTTCGACACGCGCGCGCAAAACTGGCCGCAGTTCCGCGGCCCGAACGCCTCGGGAGTCGTCGAGGGGCAGGCAGCAGCCGTCACTTGGGACGCGCAAAAGTCTGTTAACACCCGGTGGAAGACGGCCATACCAGGGCTCGCACATTCCAGCCCGGTCGTATGGGGTAACAAGATATTTGTCACCACTGCCATTACCAGCGCCGCAAAAGACGAGACGCGCTTCGGCCTCTACGGTGATGTCGCCCCGGTGAAGGATGATCCCAAACACACCTGGAAGGTTTACGCTCTCGATAAACACTCTGGAAAGATCCTCTGGGAACGAACCGCCTATGAGGGACTCCCGAAGGTAAAACGTCATCCTAAATCAACTCATGCTGACCCGACGCCGGCAACCGATGGCAAGCACGTCATCGCTCTCTTTGGTTCACATGGTCTCTACACTTACGACCTGAACGGAAAGCTTTTGTGGAAACAAGACCTCGGCGTGCTCGATGCAGGTTGGTTCTATGACCCGGACTACCAGTGGGAATACGGGGCGTCGCCGATCATCTACAAGAACATGGTCATTGTGCAGGCCGATATTCAGAAGAACTCATTCATCGCAGCCTACGATATTAAGAATGGCAAGCGCCTGTGGATGACACCGCGGGAAGAGATCCCTTCATGGAGCACGCCGACCGTCTACGAGGGTAAGGGTCGCGCCGAGCTTGTCACTAATGGAACCAAGGCAATCCGCGGTTATGATCCGGTGACGGGAAAGGAACTGTGGCGCCTGGGACCCAACTCCGAGGTCGCGACGCCGACGCCGATATTCGCCCACGACCTAATATACGTCACCACCGGCTACCGGGTGATCCAACCAATTTATGTAATTAAGCCAGGAGCGACCGGCGATATCTCGCTCAAGGACGGTAAGGAATCGAGCGCTTTTATTGCCTGGAGTAAAACGCGTGGCGGCCCCTACATGCCGACGCCAGTTGTCTATGGAGACTTGCTCTACATCGTTTCAAATCAGGGAGTGCTTACGACCTACCAGGCCAAGACGGGGGAGCGAGTCTATCAGGAGCGACTCGGCGGCAAGGGTGGCGCCTTCACGGCTTCGCCGGTTGCTTCAGACGGGAAGATTTACCTCTCGAGCGAAGACGGTGAGATATTTGTCGTCAAGGCTGGGAACAAGTATGAGCTGCTGGCAACAAATCCCGTGGGCCAGGTGATGATGGCGACCCCTGCAATCTCTGATGGCCTGGTCATCGTACGCGGAGTCACCCACCTCTTTGCTTTCGGGGAACCGCCTGATGCTAAAGTTAAGTCGGCGAAGGCGGGAAACTCTAGCAAGCAACATTAAAGGAAGATTCAAAATGAAACTCTTCGGTCGCATCAGTATCGTTCTTGTCATTAGTTTTTTTACCTCCATCATCGACGCGTCCGGCGGTAACTGGCCTCAGTGGCGAGGTCCCGCCGGTTTGGGAGTTTCCACTGAGAAGAACTTGCCGACGGAATGGAGTGTAAGGAAAAACATTAAATGGAAGACTCCTATTGCCGGACGCTCACACTCTTCGCCGATCGTTTGGGGTAACAAGATCTTCGTTACGACTGCAATTGAAGGCCCAGTCGTGCCTGGGGCAAAGGCTGTCAAGCACATGAATGGTGACAAGGAGTTTTTGCACCCGGACAGTATAGGAGCAGATCGCAAACACACTTTCAAAGTCATTTGTCTTAATGCCACCACCGGCAAGATTCTGTGGGAGCAGACGGCATTTGAGGGCGCACCTTATGATAACCGTCATCGTAAGAGTTCTTTCGCCGCCTCAACCCCGGCTACCGACGGCAAATATGTCTATGCATTCTTCGGCTCGGAAGGGCTCTATGCTTACGACATGAGCGGCAAATTTGCTTGGAAAGCCGGCCTGGGGAAGCTCGGGACGGTTGGCATGGGCACCGGAACTTCTCCAATACTTAATAAGAACCTTGTGCTCATGCAGTGTGATGAGGAAAACGGAGACACCTCGTTCATCGTCGCGCTTGATAAGAAGACCGGGAAGGAAGTTTGGAAAACCCCTCGCAAGGTGCAGGTCAGCTGGGCGACTCCAATATTGGTTCGAACAGCCAAGCGCGCTGAACTTATCGCCAGCGGTACTGAAGCGATTGTTGCCTACGATCCGGCGACGGGAAAGGAGCTGTGGCGTCATAAAGGTGTGGAGAGTAACGCAATTCCGTCTCCAGTGGCCAACAACGAAGTGGTGTTTTTGTCGGCTGGATTTCCGGCGAAGATAGTGATGGCGATTCGGTTGGGCGCCGCTGGTGACCTTACTGGCTCCCCAAAGGTTGCCTGGAAACACGCAAAGGGCACGGCCTATGTCCCCTCGCCAATTCTCTATGGTGACTACCTTTACCTAACAACGGATCGTGGCATTCTCACTTGTCTCAATGCTAAAACCGGCGAATTAGTGTATGAGGGCGGCCGCGTTCCGATTCCTGCGACGTTCACCGCGTCACCTGTTGCGTTCGACGGCAAGATTCTGCTGACGAGTGAGGACGGCGACACCTTCATGGTCAGAGCCGGACCTAAGCATGAGCTTCTTGGCAGCAACACGGTGGGAGAACCGGTTTATGCCTCTCCGGCGATCGCTGACGGACGGATCTTCATTCGGGGCGAGAACAACCTTTATGCCATTGGAAATTAGCGGCCAGGGAACAACTTGATGGACTCCAGCGTCCAATTGTTAACATGGGTAAGTGTTAACGGGCCTGGTGGTGTTAACAATCCTGACTTGGATACGTTTTATAGTTAGATGGCGCGAGTAAGCTGCTCCCGAGTCACAGAAGCGATCCACGAAATCACGCGAAGCGGCACGATATCTTGTTAGTGTCACTTCGTGTAAGTTCGTGGATCGTGACTTGAGGGTTTTTTGAGCTAGCGACTTAACGATCGACCCCAGGCTGACCAGAGCAAGTTGAGGAGAGACGAAAATGTTTGAGCCACAAGAATCCGCTCCCTGGTACCGGTCATTAACTGGTTTCATTGCGGCGTCAGTTTTGATACCTCCTTTGGGACTGGCGATGCTTTGGACGCGCCGCGACGTCGCCACGAGCCGGAAGATTCTCGGCACACTCTGTATAGCGCTGTTGGGGGTCGGATATGTTTACCTGTTTGCAGCGTGGCGCAGATCCGGTGCAAATGAAACCCACTACGCCGCACTCGAACAACATCGCGCTCAGCAGGATGCATCAAGTGCACTTGCAGCCGGTGATCAATCCGCTGCCCCGGCTAATGCGGCTCAGATATCCGCAAGCGCTGCGTCACCAGTGGCTGCAGGATCCACCGCAACCCACCCCGCTGCCGCACCGGAAACTGCTGCCGCTCATGCTTCAAGAAACTACTGGACGAATTTTCGCGGGCCCAATCGCGATGGTCGCTACGAAGAGCTTCAGGTCTTGACCCAGTGGCCGGCGTCAGGACTGGTACCGATGTGGAAACAGCCCATTGGCGTCGGTTATGCCTCGTTCGTCATTGCGGATGGTCGAGCACATACTATCGAACAGAGACGAGGTCAGGAGGTGGCGACCGCTTACGACGTCGCTTCTGGGCGCGAGCTATGGAAACAAGGCTGGAATGCCCAGTATAGCGATTCGACGGGTGATGGACCGCGTGCCACTCCCACCTGGGACGAGGGTCGCATTTACGCGCTGGGTGCAACTGGCGAACTCCGCTGCCTGGATGCGAAGACAGGTGCAGTAGCCTGGGGGCGCAGCATTCTCACGGAGAACCAGGCGCCAAATCTTTCCTGGGCCATGGCTGCTTCGCCCCTGGTGGTTGATGACAAAGTAATCGTTCTGCCTGGAGGCGCAAATGGCAAATCCGTCGTCGCCTACCACAAACTGACTGGGGCGCTAGTTTGGAAATCTCAAAACGACCCGCAGGCATACGTTTCACCTATGCTGGCCACCCTGGCGGGCCGGCGGCAAATTGTCATCGTCAGTGCGTCGCGCGTCATGGGCCTGGCTCCAGAGGACGGCTCTTTACTCTGGAGCTACGTCTGGGATACTGACATGGGTATCAACGCCTCGCAGCCGATCATGGTGGCCAAGAATCGTTTATTTATTTCATCGGGCTACGGGAAGGGTGCGGCACTAATTGAGATATCGGGCGGAGGCAAAACCTTCGAGGCGCGTAAGCTTTGGGAAAATATCAACATGAAGAACAAGTTCAACAGCTCAGTTCTTCATGAAGGCCACGTCTATGGATTGGATGAAGGAATTCTGACGTGTCTTGATGTCAATACTGGAGAACGCAAATGGAAGGGTGGCCGTTATGGCTACGGACAGGTCGTCCTCGCGAGCGGCCATCTGATTGTTTCCACCGACGCAGGAGAGCTGGCCCTGGTGAAGGCTACGCCCCAACAATATGCGGAGGTTGCGCGTTTCCCGGCTTTAGAGGGTAAGACGTGGAATAACCCCGCTATCGCCGGCGGGCTCCTGCTGGTGCGCAATGCGACTCAGATGGCCGCTTATAACATCGCCGCGCAGTAATTACTTGAAACTCCCGAGGGCTTTGACCTGAGGACTACCTCTCCACCAGTCTTTGTTCGACGTTTAGCTCGTCGACCGACCCAAATTCCGATTTTGATGAGCTGCTGAATGTGCGTCCGTTGTCCGGCTGATCGCTTTGTCTCCAATTAGCTCTAATCGACAGTGCGAGGCTGTTTTGATGGGACCTGCCAAACTCTCGCTCAAAACAGCAACTTTACGCCGAACTGAATATGGCGGGGATCGCGTGCCGAAGTGATCTGGCCAAAAGAAGGCGAGCCCAGAAAATTGTCCGGTAAGTTAAGGTTGGGATGGTTGAAGAGATTGAAGAATTCTGCCCGGAATTGCAAATTCATTCGGTCCGAGAGCGCGGTATTCTTAAAAAGGGAAGCATTTACATTGTGATAGCCAGGACCGTCCAGAATATTCCTTCCGGCGTTGCCAAAACTTCCGCGGGGCGGAAAAGTGAAAGCAGCGGTGTTAAACCAGCGTTCGGGAGAACGTTGGCCCAGATTTGGATTGCCAGCCAGGTTAGGACGGTCATTCGCTCCAAAGCCCAGTGCTGAGATGCCAGTCCCGCTGTTGTCGAACTCACGCACGAGGGCAACCGTGAAGGGACGGCCTGTTTGCAGCGTCACAATGCCAGAGGTTTGCCAGCCGGTCAGAAGTTTGGACCAGGCGCCGTCATCCGCGATGTAAGTCCGGCCTTTGCCAAAAGGGAGGTCGTAGACGTAACTAACCGAGAGGCGATGGGCCACATCAAAATTGGAACGACCGCGTTCAGAGCGGAGGTCATAACTATTCTGCGGATAGTTTGGATCGCCAGCGCTCGCGAAAAAGTTTGAAGCGTCATCAATCGATTTTGACCAAGTGTAGGACGCCAGCATTGCAAGTCCCGCCGAAAGCCGCTGTTGCAGACGCGCTTGCAGACTGTGATAGTTGGAGCTCGCCCGCGACTCGATCGTATTAATCTCGTCAAACTGCGGAACCGGGCGCGGGACAAATGGCAGGCCCGGTGGCAATGCGCTTGGCTGCGGTTGATTGAGATCACGCGCCGACAAAAGCTTCGTTCCCTTAGACCCTACATAGCCGACCTCGAGTACTCGGTTACGACCCAACTGTCGCTGCACGTTCAGGTTCCAATGCTGCATGTAAGGCGTGCGCAAGTCGCGCTGAATTGACTGGGCCGAGTCAGGCAGCGGGAAGGGAAAGAACGCTGGAAACGGATTGTCTAGTGTTAAGGGCAGTCCGGGAAGAGGGAAAAACAAATTGAAATCAAAGTAAGGCTTGTTGAAGTAGAGGGCCTCGCCCGGGGCGAGGGGTGAGGTGTCGTAATAGATGCCATAACCCGCGCGCAATACCATGTTTTCTTCGGCGCCAATTGTCCAAGCCAGGCCCGCGCGTGGGGCAAAATTATTCTTGTCCGACACGTATCCGCCGCGGGGCATCCCGCTAGTGCCTACGCGCAAAAGGGAACGCGTCGTTGGGTCGTATAAATTTGCGCGGTCCGTCGCATCCACCGGTGGAGAGTTGTACTCGTAGCGCAGTCCCGCCGAGAGTGTCACATTCCGACGAACGCGAAAACTATCGTTGACGAAGAAGTGATAGCTCTGCGCGCGCAGGTGTTGAGCATTGTCGACGCGAGCCCCACCGGTGACGAGCGGAAGACCGAGTAACAGGTCAGCCAGCGCGACGCCGGTGTAGGCAAATGGCGAAAAATTGAGGAGACCGCGCGATTGCACGTCGCGAAAACCGTTCTGCTGCACGGCGCGGATGTCAGCGCCAAACTTGAAGAGGTGATTTCCTTGCACGTAGGTAGCCGTGTCGAGAATCTGAAAGGTGTTGGTTACGGTGTTCTGTGGATTATTGCCCTCGTGGCCGAGGGGAGAGAAGCCCGTGATCGTTATAGAGCTCAAGCCGA
Organism: Pyrinomonadaceae bacterium; assembly: GCA_013812905.1. Taxonomy (GTDB): domain Bacteria; phylum Acidobacteriota; class Blastocatellia; order Pyrinomonadales; family Pyrinomonadaceae; genus PSRF01. Next base: position 11,130 of record JACCSP010000220.1, on the reverse strand, counting down.
AATCACGCGAGTTCCCGGAGAGTTCCGGTAAGCCGATGGCGCGATTGATGCTCGTGCCCTGATTCTCTTGATTAACCGCTGAAGCCACGCGGTTGAAGGCGAAACGGGCATCGTTGACCAGCTTAGGCGAGAAAACGTGCGTCACACCAACCATGGCATTCTGACTTCGCCGCGGAACGTCGTTGCCATAGCTGGGGACGGCGGAGAGCGTTGGTCCGGCAAAGGGCTCAAAAAATCGGCGGTCGCCAAAACTGTAACGGAACACCAACGAAGTGAGGTTACTTAGGAAGTGATCTACGCGGGCATCAAAGTGGTCATTGTCGTCGCGCTGCGTGGGCGATGAGACGAAGTTAGCAAAAGGCGCATTACGGCTCGGCAGCGGATACAGAGCCGCGATGGCCCGCCCGATCGGGTGGATGAAAAACGACGGAATAATTCCACCTTGAAACGGTTGCCCCGTGGACGGATCCCGCGGAATACCGAGCAGGCTCTGCGAAAAGTCCCCGGATCGCTCTTGAAGAGTCGGCACGTTAGTAACCCGGGTTATGCCTTCACGCGCGCGTGTGCCCTCGTAGTCAGCAAAGAAGAAGGTGTGGTTTTTGCGGATTGGACCCCCAAGGGAGAAACCGAACTGGTTTCGGATATACTTTGGCGCCGGTTCATTGCCGGGCGCGAAAAAGTTGCGCGCGTCGAGGGCTGCGTTGCGATGAAATTCGTAAAGAGAACCGTGCAAGTCGTTGCTGCCGGACTTGAGCACGACGTTTACTTGCGCACCCGGGTTCCGACCGAAGGCCGCATCATATGTGCTGGTAGCGATTTCAAACTCGTGTATGGCATCCACCGGAGGCCGCACGGCGAAGGTGTTGAGTTTGGGATCCACATTGTAGACACCATCGAGCAGAAAATTATTGCTGTCTTCGCGCGCGCCGTTGACGCTGAAAGAAAAGTCACCACGAACAGAGCCCGCTGAGCCCGCTGCGGGAGGAACTGCGCCCGGGACAAGCAGAGTCAACTCATAAAAGTTGCGCCCGTCCAGGGGCAGACCGACGACTTGTGTATTTTCAATTACCGTGCCCAGTGACGCGGAGTCTTTCTTGAGGACCTCTGGCGGCGCGTAGATGTCTTCGGGGCCATCCTGAAGGGGACCAACGCCTAATAAGGCATTCAGTCGCAATTCCTGGTTTACCTGCAAACTTAGTGAGCGAGAAAATTTCTTGAACCCGTCTCTTTCTGCCGTGAGAGTATAAAGCCCGGGCGTAAGGGACAAGACAGCATACGAGCCGTCTTCATCAGTTGTCGCTGTGCGACTTTCGTTAGTTTGTGTATTGACCACTTGCACGTTCGCGCCAGGAACGACGGCGCCGTTGGGGTCGGTGACTAAGCCACGGACCGAGGCGCGAGGGCTTTGCGCACTGCCTAATGCTGGCAACAGGAGGAGCAGAGCCAGCATCGTAGTTTTCACTGCCTTTGACTTCAAAATGATCTCCTTACCGATTCTCGGTAGAAACTACGGAAATTTGGAAGCCCGTTTAACTTGGGCTTCAACATTAATACCAAAACGAAGGGATGATGGTAAGAAAAACTAGCGCGGAATCCACCACCATCCAAAACCGGACTTATGCTGCCGCGTATTTATCTAACAATGTCTGAAACTGATTGCTAGAATGGGCAGTGTTGAAACCTGAAAGCCCACAACGTCAACCGGAGCCTTTGCAATGATGAGTTTTTTGCTGCTTTCGTTTCCTACATTATGCCAAAGAGTGCTTGGGCTAGTCTGTTTGCTGGTCATCTTCGCCGTCAGTATTTCCGCTCAAACCGACAGCATAATCACCGGGGACATCAAGGATTCGAATGGAGCAGTACTAGTCGGCGTTCAGGTGACGGCGAAACATCTTGATACTGGACTAGTCAGGGTTACTACGAGCGAGGACGAAGGAAGGTTCGTTTTTCCGGGGCTCCCAGTTGGCCTGTATGAGCTGCGGGCCGAGCTTGGCGGGTTTGAACCCCTCGCTTTCCCCAATATCAGACTCACCGTAAACGAATCCACAGCGGTGTCCCTGGTAATGAAAGTCGCAGGGCTCCGTGCCGCCGTGAATGTCGACAGTGGCGAAGTCTTAGTAAATACGCAGAGTCAGGAGCTCAGCTACCTTGTGGGGGAACAAGCCATACGTGAGTTGCCGCTGAACGGCAGAAACTACACTGACCTTGCTTTGCTCCAGCCGGGCGTGATTGGCTACGCGCATCGCGATGGCGGTTCGGTCGTGGCACATGGCCTCGGCATGAGCATCAACGGCCAGGATCCGAGATCAAATGTCTATCTGCTCGATGGCACACCGCAGAATGATTTCACCAATGGCCCTGCAGGCAGCGCGGCAGGCACGGTGCTTGGCGTAGAAACAATCCGTGAATTTCGCGTGGAAGCCAATTCTTATGGCGCCGAGTTTGGTCGCAACTCCGGTGGCCAAATCAACGCCGTCTCAAAGTCGGGAACCAACGAGTGGCACGGCTCGGCTTACGAATTTCACCGCAACGACAACTTTGACGCGCGCAACTTCTTTGACCAGGGGAAGAAACCCGAGTTTAAGCGGAACCAGTTTGGCGGCTCCATCGGGGGGCCTATCCGGACTGACCGCCTGTTTTTCTTCTTCGGATACGAATCATTGCGAGAGAATCTTGGGCGCACCATTCGGACCGTGGTTCCCGATCTCGATGCGCGGCAGGGAATAGTGACCAGGTGTGCGGTAACGCCCGGAGCCAGCCAGGACTGTCCCGCGGCCAGCATCATCCGCACAAACGTGGGGGTGAATCCCGCGGTCAGACCATACCTGGATGAATTTCCCCTCCCCAATATAGGGCCTTCAACTGTCGTTGGTAACTTAGCCGCGCACGCCTTTGGATTTCAACAACAGGTCCGCCAACATTTCCTCCAGGGCCGTTTCGACTACAACCGCAGCGACCGCGCTCAATTTTTCGGGCGTTATACATTCGACGATGCCGACCAACTCCTGCCGACCGACTTCCCCCAGTTTCCGCGCACATTCCTTTCCCGCAATCAATTTTTGACTGGCGAGTATCGTCAAACGCTTTCGGCAAACACGCTGAATACCTTTCGACTCAACTTCAGCCGCACACGCGTAGGGCAGGACGTTGAGGCCAACACCTCGGCGAACCTGACGCCGTTCGTGCCTGGGCAGAGTTTGCTGGGCGGCATCGACATTGGTGGCATCCCTGGACGCTTTGGCCCGCAGACGTCAGCTGGCCTCCGGCTAACGCAGAATGTTTTTGGGTTTGAGTATGGGCTCACGCACAATCGTGGCCGTCACCTTATTAAGGCAGGCTCGGTGGTTGAGCGCTACCAGGACAACATGTTCAATCCGACCTTCAGCCTCGGCATTTTTACGTTCAACTCGGTAACCGATTTCCTGAGGAACACCCCGGTGCGTTTTATCGGCATCTCGCCAAATGGCGCGCTCGATCGTTATTGGCGCTTTACCCTGGCCGGCTTCTATCTGCAAGACACTTTTCGCGCGCACTCACGCTTGACTCTCAATGGGGGTCTGCGCTATGAGGCGGCAACGCTGCCGGTTGACATCCACGGACGAGACTCGGCGCTTATCAACCTAAGCGACCGCTCACCTACCATGGGACCGCTTTACCAGAATCCAACGCTTAGGAATCTTTCACCGCGAGTGGGCTTCGCGTGGGACGTTTTCGGGAATGGGAGGACGAGTGTTCGGGGTGGGTACGGCGTCTACTTCAACACAAACAATCAGCAGAACCTGATTGTCACCGTAACGAATCCGCCGGCTACGCCGCGACCAGTCGTTAGCAACCCGACCTTCCCGGTACCGAATTTCAACGGCTCTCTCTCGATACGTCCAGTGCAGTTTGACCTCGACAACCCGTACACGCAAGTGTGGAACCTAAACCTTCAGCGCGAGTTCTGGTGGAACACCGTGGTCACCCTCGGTTATGCCGGCTCGCGAGGCGTCCACTTGCTGCGCAGTAGCGATGTGAACCTTCCTACTCCAGACATTGGAGCGGATGGCACACCCTTCTATCCGGCGGGACGGCCGCGCCCAAACACGGCGTTTACGACCATAGAACTCAAGAGCAGCGACGGCAACTCGTGGTACAACGCCATGATTTTTGAGGTGCGCAAGCGTTTTAGCAGAGGGTTCTCAGCACAGTCGTCCTACACTTTTTCCCGCAACATCGACACGACTCAGGCTTCAACGTTTTTTTCCGATTCGACGAACGGGACAACCACGGCGTTTCCGGAATTTCCCCGATTGAACTACAACAAAGGACTCGCCGACTATCACGCTAAGCATAATCTCGTCGTCAACTTCACTTGGAAGGTTCCCTTCGCGAAAGGTTTGAAAGGCGTGACTGCCAAGATTCTGGACGGCTGGCAGGTTGCGGGGATTGGTCAGATGCGGAGTGGAAATCCTTTGACTGTGTTTGTGGCGCGCAATCGTTCCCGCTCTCAATGGTCTCCATCGCTGGCCCCTGGAATCGGCTTTGACCGCGTGGACATCGCGCCTGGCTTTAACGCAGGAACGGCAGTTGTGGGCGATCCCGCGGGTTATTTCGATCCTGCGGCTTTCCGGCTACAACCGGCAGGGCGGCTCGGTAATCTCGGTCGCGGCGCTTTGATTGGTCCAAACCTGAGGACATTCGATCTCTCGGCTGTGAAGAACACGCGCTGGCCACGCCTCGGCGAGAATGCGCTGGTCCAATTTCGCGTCGAGGCTTTCAACATTTTCAATCGCGCAAACTTTGGTAATCCCAGCCTCATCGCTTTCACGGGGGCGTCGGATACCGAGCAGCCTCTTTCAACGTTTGGAGTCATTCGCTCGACGGTAACGTCTTCTCGGCAAATTCAACTTGGCCTAAGAATCACGTTTTAGCGGATGGTGAATAGAACTTTGAACTTTGTATTTGGAACTTTGGCGGTCTCAGTCTTTGACCAGCTCGGAACACCAAGCACGAGCTACCAAACTCATAGCACGAAATACAAGTTCCTGGTACAAAGAGCAAAGTACAAAGAACAAAGTTCCAACGAAACGAGGTCTCCCAAATGCTTTGGATAATCTTCGCTCTGGGCGCGGCGCTGGCGTGGGGTCTGTATGGTCCAGCGCTGCATCGCGGGCAGGTTGCGCTCAGTAACCCCATGCGGGCGTTGCTCTGCGTTGGGTTGGCTTACTTTTTAATCGGGGTCCTGGTGCCGGTGGCCAACCTATCATATCAGGGCCAGTTGCAAGGCTTTACAACCAAGGGGTCGTTGGCGGCAATCGGTGGTGGAGCGCTCGGCGCAATTGGCGCCGTATGCATTATTTTTGCCTTTAAGTCAGGCGGCTTGCCAACCTACGTGATGCCGCTCGTCTTTGCCGGCGCGCCGCTCGTCAACGTTCTTTTTTCCATGTGGCTACATCCGCCCAGGACTGCCCCCAATCCCTTGCTTTACGTCGGTTTCGTTTTGGCGGCAGCGGGCGCCGGGATGGTGCTCTATTTCAAACCGCAATCATGAAGTTGGTTTCGCTGGCCATTCTTAGTTAATGTACTCCCCAACTGTTAGGAGTTTCTGCTGCCCCTCAGATAAGGAGATTCGAACATGAAAACTATTAGTACCAAGAGGCTGATGAGTCTCGCGGTCATCGCCTTGTTCTTGTCCATCGATACCGCCGCTCAAGTCGGCGCTGACTGGCCACAATGGCGCGGTCCAAACCGCGACGGCATCTCAAGAGAGACGGGTCTGCTAAAGCAGTGGCCTGAACAGGGACCACCGCTGGCCTGGAAGGCCACAGGTGCGGGAGGTGGATATTCGTCATTTGCGATTTCTAACGGCCGTCTCTTCACTATGGGACTGAGAGGCAACCGAGAATACGTGGTCGCATTTAACGTCGTAACCGGAAAAGAAGCGTGGGCTACACCCCATGGTGCCGCGTTCCGAAACGACCGCGGCGATGGCCCGCGCGGGACTCCCACGGTAGACGGCCAAATGCTCTATGCCCTGGGCGGAAACGGTGACCTCTCCGCCCTCGATGCGCGAACAGGTCGCGTCGTCTGGACGCAAAACGTGCTTCAGAAGTTTGGCGGTGAGAACACCACCTGGGGAATTAGCGAGTCGCCTCTGGTGGTTGGCGAGAAGCTACTAGTCAATGCCGGAGGGCCCGGGGCTTCGATCGTAGCGCTTAATAAGAAGGACGGCTCGCTAATCTGGAAGAGCCAGAGCGACCGCGCCGGCTACTCCTCGGCGATTCCCGTCCAGGTCGGAAACACCACGCAGGTCGTCTTCTTCACTCACACACGCGGACTTGGGCTCGATCTGAAAGACGGAAAACTGTTGTGGGAATACCCGCGCGCCGCCAACAATGTTGCTAACGCGGCGACCCCGATCGCGCGTGGCAACCGCGTTTTCATTTCTTCGGACTATGGGAACGGTGGCGGCCTCGTCGAGATCAAGGCAAACGGGCAGGGCATGTCTGAGGTCTATTTCACCAAGGAGATGCGGAACCACCACAGCAGTTCGATTCTCATCGGCGATCATCTCTACGGCTTTTCCAGCGGCATCCTCACGGCCATGCGTTTCGACACCGGTGAGGTCGCCTGGAAGGATCGAAGCGTGGGAAAAGGCTCATTGGTCTTCGCCGACGGGCATCTCTACGCACTCAGCGAGAACGGCGTGGTCGGGCTCGTCGAAGCGACCCCTGCGGGATATCGTGAGAAAGGTCGCTTCCGCATCCAGCAGGACTCTCTACCGACCTGGACACATCCCGTCATCGCCGGCGGCCGGCTTTATCTCCGGGACCAGGATACTATTTATGCTTACGATGTGAGAGAGAAGCGCTAGAGGTTCCAAGCAGTAGCGCAAAACAGAAACTAGGGAGCAAAGCGCCCGTTTATATTTTCCGTTTGTCATTTTCCATTTACCAGTCATTTAAGGAAAATGGTTGACTGTTAAATCCTTCGGGATCTGACCCAGACATCCATCAGAAGGAAAGACACCTCGACGCAGATCTTAAAATGGCGGATGAGAAGTGGAAAATGACAAATGGAAAATAAACCGAGCGCGGCGATCCCGTTATAGCCGAACCAATGCAAGTCTTATTTGATCTTCTTTCCCGGCATCTCTCGGCCACCCTGGTGAATGACCAGGCCATTGACGGCACTTTGTCGTCCCTGGTGAAGGTGGCTCTTGCATTCAAGACGTGCAAAAAGATTTTGTTCTCGCCTTCCGGGAAAAGTTCGAAGGCCGGTTGGTCGGTAGCTGGGTCATGAGCCTGTCCCCTTCCTTGAAAATCTTTACCATGAAAGTTGGGCTCACCTCATACTCGCCGGCGTAAGCATCGTAAGTTTTGGATCGACAGCTACCGACTTGTTCTCCAACCGCTTGAGCATCTCGGTCGCTCCGATTCTAGAGCTTCGCCTTCGTCAAATAATCTCGAGCCTCGCGCAGTTCCGGCAGTCCGGCGTCAGCTCGTTGCCACTGTTCCAAAAGCTTTTCATACGCAGCCGCAGCCGCGCCCTGGTCCCCCGACTGCGCTGCGGCCCGAGCCGCCCCGAGCAGGGAACGGGCGCGGTTTGGTTGTCTGAGTAACGAGATCTTGAACTTTTCTGCGGCGGCCTCAGGTTTTCCGGCCCGTAATAGAATCTCGCCGAATAGTTCGTGCGCCGGTTTGATACTTCCCGGGGGGCCGGACGGTGGCGCCATTTCTTCTTCGAGCCTAACCGCTTGCTTCATCAACTCAGCGGCCTTTTCATGATCCCGCTTAACGGAAGCGGCCGCCGCAGCAATCTCCAGTTCGCCAATCGTTTTAGACTCCGTGTCACGAGATATCGTTCCCGGCCGAATGACGCTCTCTTCTGCTTCTGCAGAACCGCCCAGTGCGGTCGCCAAGCCACGTACGAAAATCGGTAGCGTCTGGCCACGGTTTGAAGCGCGCACCGTGGCAGGCCCATCGGTCGAAACCGGCTGAGCGGCACCGTGGTTCCCATGTGCCGGAGCGGGAGATGCGGCGGCTGTTTGACGGGCGGTGGCCGGAGCTGGGAAAAGTGTCGAGGCGAGGTTCCAACGTTCGGTCTCGACGATAAAAGCGGCAGCCATGTTTGCAAAATTATTTTCGTAATAGCCGGGACGTAGTTTGTTTTCGTAGGTTGTCTCGGACATTGTTTTCTTCATCAAGGTGAGTAATTCTTCGGCTTTGCGGTAACGACCCTGCTGCAAGTAAACGTAGAGCAGCCAGTGGAGGCTGTGGTAGTCACGCACGCTGGTTGATAGGTTTTTGCGTTTCATCCACGAATCCGAGGCTTCCCATGCTGACTCGTTTGATGAAGCTGCCTCGGGCCACATGCCCAGTTGCAGGAAAATGTGCGAAGGCATGTGTCGCGCGTGATGTGCTTCCGGGGCGATGCCGGCGTACCGACGGGCGGCCGGCAGGGCCAGGATTGCATGCTCAGGATCGTCAAAGGCGTGAATGATGTAATGCGCTGCTCCCGGGTGGTTCGGGTTCTTCTCATAAACATCCAGGGCAATCGCCCCCGCTCGGGCTTGCAACCGGAAGCTTTTCTCTTCAGATCGCACCAAACCGAGGAGCGATAAAGAATAAAAAGTCGCCGCATTTAAATCGTTCGCATAGTCTCGGTAAGTCTTCTCCATAGCCGCAGCGTAGGCCGTGTCGCGAGCGCGCTTGTCGCCGTCGCCATATAGTATCTTCACTGCGTCCAGGTAAGCTCGCTCCCTCGGGGTCAGTTTTGGTGTCTCCCCGATCTTCTTAATCACTTCGCGCGCGGCCGAAGTATCCTGCTCCGACCAGAGCGGATGATTGTGGGCCATGGCTTCGCCCCAGTAGCCCATCATGAAGTCCGGCTCAATCCTGGTTGACTCGCGAAAGGCTTCGAGCGCCTCTTCGTACCAGAAAGAATGAAGTGCCGCCAAACCGCGCAGAAAGTGCGCTTGCGCTTTTTCAGAGCCGGAGGTTTGAAACTCGACTCTCCCGAGTTGCGAAGTCTGTGCCTGAATCGTGGCGCTCAACGTTGCCATCAAGACAACCGCCAGAAATGGTAGTCGCCAATTTGGTTGAAACGGCATATCTACACCTCAGCAATTGATTTACCCAGCTTTGGAATGCACCGCTCTGTCGGCCGTTTTGGTTACAGAAGTAGGTCCCAAAGTACAGTATAAGCCGGGTTGAAAAGCGGCGACAGATCGCCGCACTCCAAGGAGTTGACGCTACATCTGGGATCTTTTTCCTATGCAATACAGGTTTGTTGCCGTTCGAATGAAGATCTGACCGTCGGAAATCGCCGGCGAACTGAGGCAATAATCGTTGAGGGCGTTCTCGGCTAACACTTCAAAGTTTGGGCCAGCCTTGATGACGGTTGTCAGCCCTTCTTCGTTGGTTACGTAGATTTTTTTATCCGCCAGGACCGGCGACCCGCTGTAGGTTCCCGGTTTGAGGCGCTGCTGCGCATAAATCTCCGCGCCGGTCCTTGCGTCCATACACCACACGATACCCTTGTCATTAATGACATAAAAATACTTTCCGTCGGTGACCGGAGTCGGCACGTCAGGCCCGTTCACAGTGGACCAGAGCAGATGCGAGCTGGTGATATCCCCGCGACCGCCGGCGCGCAAGGCAAGCAAGGGTTTGACGCGTGTCGGCACATAAATAATGTCGTTGACAATCACGGGCGAGGCAACGATCCGATAAAACGGATTTTTGTCAGGGTTCAGTCCATTCGCGCGCCAGAGTTCCTTTCCGGTAGCTAAATCATGGCCGGTGACACAATCGGCGCCAGTAATCACGAGTTCCACAAAATTGCCGTATCGCAGCAGGCCGGGTGTCGAATACGAGTCTGGCGATTCCCTTATTGCATTGGTCGGACGCTCGACTTTCCAAAGAGTCTGGCCGCTCTTTCTGTTAATGCGCAGTACGTAAGAAGGATCGTCAGTCTTCGTTCCGTGCAGCACCTGGAGGTACAATGAGTCTCCGAATAACAGAGGGGAGGAGGCATAACCCCATTGAAGACCAAACTCGCCGTAGTCTTTCTGAATGTCACGCGACCATAATTCTTTGCCGCTGAAATCAAAGCCTTTGAGAATCCCGGTACCGGTAATGACATAAACCTTCAGGCCGTCCGTGACGGGCGATGGCGACGACATGTTATGCTTGCGCATCTTGACGTTGCCGCTACCCAGCAATTTCTTCCAAAGGACCGTGCCCTTAGTGCGATCAACGCTCCAAAGATAGAGATCATTGCCATCGGCGACATTCATAAACACCCGGTCGCGCCAAACGATAGGTGTAGATCCGCTGGACCCGGGCAGCGCCAGTTTCCAGGCAATGTTCTCTTCCGCAGTCCACTTAAGGGGAAGATTCTTTTCATTGCTCAGACCGTTGAGATACGGACCGCGCCACTGCGGCCAGTTTTCAGCGTTGGCCGCCGTGATTGAGACCAAGATCAGGACGAAGCGGACAATTTGTTTTCGCATTTGCTCCCCCTCGCAAAGATGTCCAAAGGCCCCTGCGGAATTCGCACGTCTCCAAGGAGTGACGCATTTCCTGGTGCTGAAGAAACTCAACTCAAATCGAGCGCCGTAATCGTACGGCGGTCGCGTATATAGAGTTTAGTACCAACGAGCGTGGGCACTGTCCAGGCGAGGTTCTTCATTAGACTCGCCTTGGAAATGACTTTAATCCCGGCAGGTGAAACAGTCGCCAACGCCAGATTCCCATCTTCGTCAAGAATGATGAATTTTCCATCGGCATAGAGGAAGTTGGTTTTCGGAAAACTGCGATCCTGGAAGGCCACCTCTCCGGTTTTGATATTCACAGCGGAAAAAAACGCCGGGCCAAAGTCCCCGCTGGAAGCGTAGACGTGGTCACCGATGCGAATGGCGGTGGTGTGATGAACTCGTAGCCGACGATGAAACCAAAGCTCGCTGACCGTCGTCTTTCCATCTTTTTGCGTTAACTTCAAGACGCGACTGCCGCCGTTGTAGGCAGATGAAACAAATAAAAGATTGTCGCTGCCCCAGACGGGATTGCTAATGTTGAGCCCCCAATCGGTGACATGCGGATGACTCCAGAGCAACTCCCCATTGTTTGGATTTAGACCGGCAAT
>JACCSP010000217.1 GCA_013812905.1 Pyrinomonadaceae bacterium | reverse complement strand
CACGATCATCGAGTACGAGTTCAAAGTCTCGTACATGTATTGCGACCCTCTAGTTTTGTGAATCATTACAGAAAATCTCAGTCAACGCTATATTTTGGTTGCGGCCCGAAAACGGGCTGCGTCATGTAATTTCGTGGATGGTGTCTAACGGTTGGGTAAAGGGCGACTCTCAAATTGGAGATTACTCTTTCGACTTTTCCCGATGCCAACTACTGACCTCTACGAATGAATATGTTCTGACCAAAGCGGCCGGGACCGGAACCACGCGACCTGAAACCTGGTTCTTTGCCCAGCATGCTGCGTACGATTGAGAGTCGCGCCAGAATGCGCGGCTCAGAAAGCTGAAATCTATTGGCTAGAGTTTGTGATTGGTCGAAATCGCTTGTTGCCAGCAAGCCGAGCACCTGACCGTAGCGCACCACCATGTTGTTCAAACCATTCCTGCCTTCGAGTGGTAGCTCACCATCCTGGAAGACGTTGACTTCAAATCCACTGAGAGTCGCGGCGGCCGTTAGCAACTCATTAAGTTGGACGATACCAGCTTCCAGGATCTCGAAACTGCGTGCTGGCTCAAGGTCCCTGAAAGCATCAGCGACCATAAGTTGTTGTTCGAGCTGTCGGTAATTGGTGGCACGCCGGTTTGTGAACTGCCGCGCCTCGTTCAAAAGTTCAACCGCCAGGTTGGGATTATTCTCCCTGGCACTTCCCGACAATTGCAACAGCAGATCGATTCGCTCGTCATCAGAACGCAGCCCTGCAAGTGTCTGCCGTACCTCGGCCATTTTGCTGCTATCGATCTTTCCAGAGGTCTGCCGAAACTCCACCGCCCGCAACACCGATTCGCGGGCCCTCGGCTCCAGATGATCGTTAGCAATCTGACGAGCGCGGTCGGCATTTCCTTCGTCGAGTGCCACCAGTGCAGCCTGCTGATAAATTCGCGACTGCATAATTTGCGGTGCCGAAGGAGCTGCTGCCAGGAGACTATCAGACGTGCCCTGTTGCATTCCTCTATCCACCTGGATCATTGCAGCTCGCGAATTATTAGCGAGGCCCAGCTCCGTCATTTTCTGACGTACAGCGTGCGAGCGTCCTGGCAGATACTGATCAATTTGCGACAGCATCATCTGCAATCCACCCAGCAACCTCCGCGCGTTGCCCTGCTCTAGTTCGGCCGCGGTTGGTTCAGTGGTGGCGCTGTTTTGTCCTCCGCCACCGCCGCCCGGTCCGCGAGCTCTGCTTCGGAAGTTGTTGGCAGATCGTTGACTACCCGCCGGCGGAGGTAGGGCTTTGAGTGCTGCCTCTATCACGTTTCCCAGCAGGCTCGTATACGTGGAAGGCGCCAACACCTGTGGGTAGTTACTCAACGAAGCTGGCGAGGGAGCGGGGTTGCTCTCAGCAGGTCGCGGTCCCGGTCGCAGCAAACTAAGCGCGAGTGGGCCGGCTTCAAGCGTCGAGAGTATGTTCGCAGATAGCAGCCGCTTCACAAGCTTGTCTTCGAGCTTCGCCGCCGCCTCCTTATCCTTTGCCTGAAGCTGGGCCAGCACCTGGCCCAGGGAACGGGAGTACTGACCTCTATCGAGCATTTGCTCAGCATGCTGTAGAGCAAGTCTGGGATCCAGCTGCGCAACCTGCGCCAGCAGGCGTTCCTCAAGATTATCGTCTGAGTTAATGCGCAAATTGTCGGTGCCGGGAGGTGGCGTGGAAGGTCGTGTCGAAGCCAATAATTGATAAGCGAGCGTGGCATCGTGACCAGCGACGGCGAGGATTAACTCCTGACGAAGCGGGCCACCGGTTCTAACCCGATTAGGACCTCTACGCTCATCCGGGCCTGGATTCGCACTTGCGTTTCGCATCATCTCAACCACCCCATCAGCAGCCAGTGCGAATAGAGTTCGAGCGCGACCTTCATTGCGTTCCCAAAGCAAGTCGGCCGCGCCGATTTGGACCCGGGCACGGTTCTCAGGCAGCCTCAGCAATTGGGCCTCATCGACTACCTGTTCGAGCAGAGTGTATGCCTTCTTTTTTTTCTCCGTTTTTTCCTTTTGCTGTTGCTCCTCAGAAGGATTCAAGCTTCGGATTTCCTGTACGGCGACGAAAGACGCTGGCCCAAACGTGAGCCCGAGAATAAGGAAAGTTGTCATCCAGATCTTCATAAATTCTTTTACCTCACTAGCTGGCAGCAAAAGATACCTGGTGCTGTGGCAAAGTTCTGTCTGTTAGACGCCGAACTACTGGGAAGTGGTTGGCATATAGTAACTTGGAACGGAGAAAAGTGGAAAAGGTT
>JACCSP010000215.1 GCA_013812905.1 Pyrinomonadaceae bacterium | reverse complement strand
ATGTTTTATCCCTACGTCAACACCGCCGACCCGCCGCTGTGGCAGATGAATCTGGTGGTGAAAACGGAGGGCGATCCGGCCACCATGACCAGCTCCATCGTGAATGAAGCGCGCAAATTGGATCGGTTGCTGCCGATTGCCAAGATCAGAACGATGGATGATTTGCGAGTGAGTGCTTTGCAGTCTGACCAGTTCAACCTCTGGCTGCTGGGTTCGTTTGCCTTGCTGGCGCTGCTGCTGGCGGCTCTGGGAATCTACGGCGTCGTGACCTACACCACCGCGCAACGCACGCGCGAACTGGGCATCCGGCTGGCGCTGGGCGCGCAAACTCGCGACGTGTTGAGGCTCGTCGTAAAGAACGGGATGACCTTGGCTCTGATCGGCGTGGTGATTGGACTGGCGGGAGCATTTGCGTTCACCCGCATGATGGCGACTTTGCTATTCGAGGTCACGCCTACTGATGCCATGACCTACGCAATCGTTTCAGTGGGCTTACTCTTGGTGGCACTGCTCGCTTGTTGCATTCCGGCGCGGCGAGCAACGAAAGTCGATCCGCTGGTGGCGCTCCGGTATGAGTAAAGAAATTGCCGATTGCCGATTGCCAATTTGCGATAGGTGATTTCTAGTCGGGTTCCGAAGCCGCCTTAGAGTCTGCGGTCAAAGGATGCGGCAGTTGGAGTTGAATTTGAGGTCTCAGATAATCTCAGATCTGGAATTTGATATTGGCAATCACTACTGTACCAATGTTAGTCGAAATAGGATCAGACACTTGGCGACACACTACTTTGAGTTTGATTCTGACCTGTTGAGCCGCAGCGAGCCGGATTCCGCTGAAGCCGCGGTGAATTGGATCAATGAACGATGCGAACAAGGACACTCAGGTAGGAGATGCAAGATGGATTCGCTGTTGAAGGACATTCGTTATGGCTTTAGAGGTTTGCTGCTGCGGCCGGCTTTTACAATCGTGGCGCTTGTCATCCTGGCGTTGGGCATCGGCGCCAATACGGCAATCTTCACTTTGATTAATGCTGTGGTCTTGAAGCCACTGCCCGTAAGTAAGCCGGAAGAGTTGGTGCTGTTCAACGACTCGCCCAGTGAGGGAACACGAGTATCAGACGGCGACATTGCGAGTGGGCGTTGGGATCACTTTTCTTATGCGGCCTACCGGTACTTCCGCGAACAAAATCGTTCGTTCCAGGAATTGAGTGCATTTCGCAGCGGTGAAAGTCGCGTAAGCGTCAGGCGCCCGGCGCCCAATCGGGAGAGTCTGCGGAGCGGGCGTCAGGCCACCTTGTTTCCGGCAATTACTTTGCGGTTCTGGGCGTCAAGGCAATGCGAGGAAGGGTGCTTACAAATGAGGACGACTCGCCCTCGGCTAACCCGGCCGCGGTCGTCAGCAATGGCTATTGGAAGCAAAAATTGGACGGGGATGCGCAGACAGTAAGCAAGCACATTCTTCTTAATGGGACCGCTTTTACTATTGTTGGCGTATTGCCGGCTGAGTTCTTTGGAGTGCGGATACGCCGTTCGCCCGACTTTGGCTGCCTCTGGCATTTCAACCGCAGATTGAAATGCGTAAATCGTCGCTCGACGATCAGAACGTCTATTGGCTGAACCTGATAGGACTTTTTGGGGCCTGGTCCTGTCCTGCGTAGGCCTGTACGGCATCATGGCCCATGCGGTCGTGCGCCGGACCAATGAAATCGGTATTCGTATGGCGCTCGGCGCAGAGCGTGGCCACATTATTTGGCTGGTTCTTAAAGAGAGCTTACTATTGGTCGCAATCGGAGTTGTCATCGGTGTGCCAGCCGCATGGGGAGCGGCCCAGCTTATCTCCAATCAGCTTTTTGGTCTCAATCCAAGCGATCCTGTGACGCTAGTGACGGCGGTCATCTTGCTAACCCTGGTTGCGGCGTTAGCAGGCTATCTGCCGGCTAGGAAAGCGTCGCGCGTGGATCCCCTGACCGCGCTTCGATACGAGTGAGGAGATTGCCAACGGTGATCTGAAGCCAGGTCGTAACCGTAACACGCCGGCTCCAGCGAACTACGCCGGGTCCAAAGTCCAAAGTCTATAGTGCCCAGAATTCTGATTGCTGACGATCAACCTGATGTGCTCGCTGCTCTGCGCCTGCTGTTAAAGGGCGAGCGCTTCGAGATTCAAACTGCCTCGTCGCCCGCCGCCGTGCTCAAGGCCATAGATTCGCAGGAACTGGACGTCGTCCTGATTGATCTGAACTACGCACGCGACACCACCTCCGGCATCGAAGGACTAGAGCTACTCACCAAAATTCAGTCACAGGAGCCCACAATCCCAATCGTGGTGATGACCGCGTGGGGGAATGTGGATCTAGCAGTCGAGGCAATGCGCCGCGGGGCGCGCGACTTCATTCAAAAGCCCTGGGACAACGCGCGATTGTTAACTGTTCTGCGTACGCAGGTTGAGCTGGCTGAAGCCCTCCGGCGTGGCCAACGACTTGAAGCGGAGAACCTGGCGCTGCGCGACACGGCCGCCGGTACCACAGCCGAGCAACCGAAAATCATTGCGGAATCTCCGGCGATGAAAGAGGTGCTCAGGCTGGTCGAGCGTATTGGACCGGCCGATGCCAACGTTCTAATCACCGGGGAGAACGGAACGGGCAAAGAGGTGGTCGCGCGAGCGCTGCACGCCAACTCGTCCCGCTCCCGAAAGCCTCTGGTTTCTCTCAATGCCGGAGCGCTTGCCGAAGGTGTTTTTGAAAGCGAGCTCTTTGGCCATGTGCGCGGAGCGTTTACTGATGCCAAGACGGATCGCGTGGGACGCTTCGAACTGGCCGATCGCGGCACGTTGTTTCTCGATGAAATTGCCAACGTCCCACTCAACCTACAACCAAAACTCTTGCGGGTTCTGGAAACTGGCGAGTTTGAACGGGTCGGCTCATCGAAAACGGAAAAGTTAGATGTGCGGGTCTTATCGGCTACGAATTCAGACCTGAATGTTGATGTCACCCGCGGCAGGTTTCGTCCAGATCTGCTGTTTCGCTTGAACACAGTCGAAGTTCATCTGCCGCCGCTTCGCGATCGGCTGGATGATATTCTGCCCCTTGCCGAACATTTCTTGCGGCAGCATCGCGATCATTACCGGCGCCCGGTTGAAGGATTCAGCAATGAGGCTGTCGAAGCTTTGCGCCAGCACGCATGGCCAGGGAATGTCCGTGAATTGGATCACGTAATTGAGCGTGCTGTGTTGATGACCCCCGGCATGACGGTCACGGCTTTTGACTTGGCGCTACAAACCTCACGGGACGCCAGTGTCTCGGCGCGTTTGGAAGAGATGAGCCTCGAAGAAGCCGAGCGCCTGCTGATTGAAAAAGCCCTTACCCGTTTTGAAGGAAACGCAAATCGGGCCGCCGAAGCGTTGGGCTTGAGCCGTAGCGCGCTCTACCGCCGCTTGCAGAAGTATGGGTTATCATAACGGTGTGAGCGTACCCAAGCACAAGAATACCTTCGCGTCTCTTGATCCTGCGTTCAAGAGTGGCGGACGGCTGAAATTCGAGCGCCGGATTACAATCCTGGCGGTTTTGGCAGGCCTTCCGGCGGTGGCCTTGTGTGCGTTGCTGCTGTGGCTTGACGGCTATTCGGCCCGCACTCAGTGGACCGTCAATCTCTTGCTCGTGCTCCTATGGCTGGGCATCG
>JACCSP010000202.1 GCA_013812905.1 Pyrinomonadaceae bacterium | reverse complement strand
ACGCGATCGCGCCCCAGGAACAGCTTTCGAGCGCGCTCGTCCCAGACGGCGAAAGCGAACATACCGCGAAAGAGCCTCACGCACGCGGGGCCGTACTCCTCGTAAGCGTGAACGATCGCTTCCGTGTCCGAGTGTGTTTGGAAGCGATGCCCACGCGCTTCGAGGTCGCTCTGCAGTTCGCGGTAATTGTAAATCTCACCGTTGAAGACGGTTGTCACCAAGCCGTCCTCACCTGAGATAGGCTGATGTCCCCCCGCCAGATCTATGATCGAGAGACGGCGCATGCCGAGAGCAACGCCGTCCCGAACCATCGTGCCCTGATCGTCGGGACCGCGATGCGCTATTATGCGGCACATCCGGTCGAGCACCACCGAGGCAGAAGCCTGCCATGCATGCGTCGGTTTCAGTACCCCCTGCTCGATAAACCCTGCGATCCCACACATCTCTAAAAGAACCTTCTTCTTTTCATCAAACAATCAATCACGGTTATGTCATCGTAACTGTTCAGCGTATGTGTGCCAATAATTCTCCTATTCCATTCAGGCAAAATCTTCGAAACTTCCTCCTCATAAAACTCGTCGGGCGTGAGTTGAACTACCCTATTGATGGACATCCCGTACCCGTAATGTTTCGAGCAGTCCTGGGCTGGACGATACAAATCCCCATTCACATGAAACAGGCGGCCCGCCGACCGCGAGCACCGCACGTCTGATTTGACGGGATTTCGCCGGTGAGGTCGCCACGGCCCCAAAGGACTGTCAGAGTAAAAGAGATACAGCTCGTCCCAGTTTTTCGAAACACCAGAGGCACCGATGGTAACAAACATCCACCACAAACCGTCGATCTCCGTGAACGTCGCGTCCGTCGGATTGTCACTCTCCAGCAAAACCTTTTCCAGCTTCCATTCAGAAGGGAAGGAGACGCACCGGTACAGTTCGACGGTTTTGTTGTCCGCCGTCTCTGGTATCATGTAATACTCGCCTTGCCATTCCAGTATAAATGGATACGACAAATGGTAATCCCTTTCCAAAACCTTTACCGGGTCTTTCACCACTCCCTGTTTGTCTATTTCAATTACCGAGATGTGCGCCTTCCCGCGCCTGTAGAGTAACTCTTCAACAAAGATGAAGTATCTATCGCCAACCTTGACCGGAAAGGGGTCTGCCCAGAACCGATCCTTCGGCGGCACAAGGTTCTTGAATCTGTGAAACACATTGTTGGCGTCGTTCGGGTTCGACTTGATTCGATAAGCCAGACCCCACTGATCAAAACTCCACAGTTTTTCCCCTAGCCTTGACACGGCCTTGCCCGCCAATCTAAGCAACAATGGAAACATTTCAATGTTGGTCGGGACTTTGTAGAGTCGGTTGTAGTACGGCACGTACAACGGTTCGCCATCCTTCTCAGCGACAGTCTCTCCGTTCAGCGCAGACAATTCTTTCAGCTTCCGCATCACAAACGTCGACGACTTCCAGTAATAATTGTTGTTGTTTGTTTTTACCGAAAATCTGTTAATCGTTGGTGACCAGGATCGGTAAATGACTTTTCCGTTGTCGAGGTCTTCCGTCAATGACTGCAGTATCGAGCCTGTGACCGGCTCGTCATTCATCACCTCCCAAAACCCAGGCGGAATGCCGCGGTTTACCAGATTGTCCCCGTGGTGGTATGACCACACACCATGTTTGGCAATCTGCAGAACGCTCCCCTTCAGTATCCGAAATCCAAACCGCAGCGCAACGTCCAGATCAAGTGCAAGAATCGCCTCAACATCTTTGTCAGGAAAGTAATCGGAATACTTCTTCATAGTGGGATTGACTCGAATGACAGGGCAATCCCGCAGCAGAGGCGCAGCGTCCATATCCTCAAAAGCATCCGGCTCAACCTCAAAAATCAAATCATCCAGATGGGAATAAGCTTCGTACAGGAGGGAGTTACTTTTTTCCCAAATCTTTCGTATAAGAGGGGACTTTTTTTGGTTAGCGAAAGCCTCGTTCTCAACGACCAATACGATCTCCGCAATGGAAGAGGACTTGATGTCTTCGATAAGCTTGTAACGCCATCGGGGCTGGACGAACGAGTCGATTAGCAACCCAACCCTCAAACGACTTCTTGTCGGACCAGAGGCGTGGCTCATATCGACTCCTCGCTAAAGCCCCAGCGTGCCACTACAAAAATACTTGCGGTCTTCAGCACTAGAATTATTAGAATAAGCGCGAGGGTCCTGTTGCTTTTCCACGCAGAGCCATAATTAAATGGTCGCTGCCGACGGTGCCGGTTTCCACCGCGGAATAGGCTCCGAAAAGTTTAGCCCGTCTGCTGACATTAGTCCGCGCGCGATCATATCTTGAGCGTCAACACCCTCGGGCAGTCCCCAACGTTGCACCACCTGCGCCGTCAAGCGTTTCAAGTTTTCCGGGATCACGACGGCTTCCGGGAGTTGATATGCACGGGCGAAGAACGTAGGGTAATGATCGTACCGCTGCGACTCGTCTGCGCTCAACGCATCCAGAATGCGTTGGGCTATTTGCACATGATCATGATACCGCTCAACGTAGGCACGTCCTTCGCGGGCGAGTCCTACACGCAGTTCTCGATCCGTCAGCAATCGCCGCAACTGCCCATCGAGATTCTCCGGGTCAAGGTGCCATATAGGGCGTTTGGGTGGGAATGGCTCATACTCTTCCCGATTGCAAGTGGCCAAAGCGCAACCTGAAGCCATGGCTTCTGCGCCCAGTTTTCCATGGATCGGAAGATGTAATTGATCTATTACTACGTCTGCGTCAGCCAGTTCGGCTAAAACCTGCTGGTGAGGTCTATCGTGCAATAAGCGCAATTCGAATGGCACACCCTCGGGCCTAAGTCGTTGTAAGGCGGGGACAATCAAGTGAGTGCCCTTGACACTCCTATTAGAAGGCGCATGAACTACAATAGGGATCTCTCTTCCTTTAACCTCTCCTTCATACTCTGAAAGGTTGAGAGGTACCGCGAAATGCATGTAGGGTCGCACTGCTAATCCACTCATATTCGGACCTGAAAGTATTAGGTCGCTATACCGTTCAGCCATACGCAGACTTCTAAGCGGTCGTGTAAGCGGATCGCTCAGTAATCTCTGGCTATGATCTGGCGACAACGTGATGGAATCGAACTCCTGACCGTAAGCGGATGAATGTCGCACATCGTCGCCAACAAGGAGTGATACGATTCGTTTGCCCAGAAACTTCAGAAGCGGATAATCACGATTCTCCATCATTAAGCTCGTCCCACACCATTGAAAAACAAAAACGTCATGGCGAGTAACCAACTGGGGCAGGAGCGTGAGCTGAAACATACGATTAACTTTCCATGACCAGGAGAATGTCTCGGGGCAGATATTAACGTCATATTGAATCTCAGGGTAGAACCGGTTCCTATCGCAGATGGCCGTTGTTACCTGATGGCCCAATCGGCGAAAGCCATCAGCGAAGATCGGTATCTGACCTGCAATTTCGACCGTCCCTATCAAGATACGCAAAACTAATTTCCCTCTTATATTGTGCAATTGAACCAGATTCTTCTTAAATAGATCCGCTTAACCCTCGGGGAGGATTTGCTCCGTAAGGGGGGGTTCCGTCAGGCGAATCCCCCAGAGCGCATGAGAACAGGCCCTTCAAAATCGAGAATCGGTTTTAACGATTCGCCGAGCAACAGCCATACAGAGTTTTTTCCGTTCAGCTCATACAATTCCTTGAGTTTCCGCGTCACAAACGCTGACGACTTCCAGCAATAATTATTATTGTTAGTTTTTACGGAGATATTAATTGGTGATGCCCAGGATCGGTAAATGACTTTTCCGTTGTCGAGGTCTTCCGTCAATGACTGCAGTATCGAGCCTGTGACCGGCTCGTCATTCATCACCTCCCAAAACCCAGGCGGAATGCCGCGGTTCACCAGATTGTCCCGTGGTGGAATGACCACACAACCCATATTGCAATCTGACTTAGCACGTGGAGTTGGGCGATCACCACCTCGGCCTCGGCCAGGCAGACAACACTTGCACATTGGACGCCCCAATGT
>JACCSP010000196.1 GCA_013812905.1 Pyrinomonadaceae bacterium | reverse complement strand
CCTGAGAAGCGCGATCGAGTCGCCCGCTAATATCGAAGGCAGTTTCAACGCTGACATCAGACAGGCTGGAGACCAGACCGCGCCCGTCCAGCGAATAGATCACTACCCCGTTTCGCGCGGCGTCGCTGGTTATCTTTCTGATATTTGCCAAGGAGTCCGAGTTGCGATGGTCCAGCAAGAAACCGTCTGAGAAGAAGAACACAAGCTTGCGTCCGGGTAACTTGCTGGAAGTCTTGACCAGTTCTTGAAGACCGATGAGCGTGTGACGAGTAAAGTTGGAGGCCTGTTGCAAAATCGTAGTCACCCGCGTTCTCACCATATTTTCAGCACTCTGGAGAGTAATGCCGGGGTTAACCCGCATGGTTTGCTCTAGAAAATACCCGAACACATCGGAATCATTGTTATCAATTAAGAAGGCCTGATACTCAGTCATTGCGGGGCGATCGAAATCTCGAACGGAAGAGGGACGGTACTTGAGCCTTTGTAGCGCGGCGCGAAGCACAGCCTTCTGGTCGGTGAGCTGTTGAAGAAAACCTATCTGACCGCTGGCCGAGGTGATAGCGGCTTCATCGTTCTGATTCATCTCCTTCTCGATGAAGTCAGTGATTGCTTTCCGAGTCGCCGCGAGGCTGCCCAGTCCAAGATGCAGGTCATCCAGGTAGAAGAAAACTGTCCGACCACGATCCAAAGGCACCGCCCCCAGCGGACCGGTTTTGTTTGCAGATAAAGTCCCCCGGGCGGCTGAGAGCTGGGTTTCTTCGTTGACGCTTCCGACGGAGATCCGCTCGAAAAATTCTATCGGCTTCACTTTTCCATCGATACGCAGTTCAAAATCTTCCCGGCGCAAACCATCGGCGAAACGCCCTTGCTTGTCGAAAACCATGACATCGGTTTGTACGAGATCAGAAAAAACCCGCACAACTTCGGATTGATCCTGCCGAGGCGATCCTGTTTGGCCCAGGGTATTGAGAGAGAGAGCCAGAAAGCAGATCAAGATGCGCGCTGAAGCTATCTTGATCAAACTAGTTCGGGCAGGCATGATTCGTTAACAGCAAGTGTGGGCAAGTCGCTGATTGGGGAGACGCTTGCTTCGAGCAGCCGGAGAGCAATGAATTCTGTTTCTTTGTCTCACCGTCCCGCAGCCGCCATGGGTTGGGTAACTATGTATCAGATCCAAGCAATAGCGCAACATAAAAACCGTCGTATCTATTTATCCGTATAGATTCCTAAATTCCGAATACAATAATTCAAGCTGAATTGTCCGGGAAAAACGAGCCCTCGCCAAATGACCACCAGCCAAACTACGGTCAGCTTAGAACACGTGACCAAGAGGTTTGATGAGGTTACTGCTGTGAAGGATCTCAGCTTGGCGGTCCGGGCGGGGAGAATCTATGGCCTGATCGGTCCGAATGGGGCGGGGAAGACTACGACGATTCGCATGATCGTCAATATAACTGCTCCCGATTCGGGGGGCATACAACTTTTCGGGCAGCAGCAGAAGGCGGAGTTGCAGGACCGCATCGGTTATTTGCCTGAAGAGCGTGGCCTCTATCGGAAAATGAGAATTAGCGATCAGCTGCTTTTCTTTGCCGAGCTGAAAGACTTCAAGGGAAGGAGAGCTAAGGAAGCCGTTGACGGTTGGCTTGGGAGAATGAACCTCGTTGAATGGAAGAACAAGAAGGCGGAGGCGCTCTCTAAAGGCATGCAGCAGAAGATTCAGTTTATCGCAGCGGTCATTCACGACCCCGACCTGCTGATTCTCGATGAACCCTTTTCCGGACTTGACCCAATTAACATGGAACTTCTGAAAGAAATCCTACTGGAATTCAAAGCAGCTGGGAAGACAATTATCTTCTCTACCCACCTAATGGAGCTGGCCGAGAAAATTTGTGACGATATCTGTCTGATCAATCGTTCTCAGAAAGTTTTGGAAGGAAGTCTTAGAGATGTGAAGCGCAGCTTCGGGCGCAACAGCGTTTCCGTGCGCGCTGAGGGCGGGGACGGCGTTTTGGACGACAGAAGCATTGTTTCCAGTGTCAAGAGGCAGAGTAATGAAGTTGAGGCTTTGTTGGCCGAGGGGGTCGACCCGCAGCTCGCACTAAGACGATTAGTCGAATCAGGAGCGCGGATTACGAAATTTGAGCTAGTCGAGCCGACCTTACACGACATCTTTATCGAAAAGGTAAGCGGAGGTTCATGAAAAAACTCCTGACCATCATTAAGCGCGAATATTTAACCAGGGTTAATAGCAAGGCCTTTATCTTTTCTACCCTACTGGGGCCGATCGTCATGGTGGCGTTCATGGTTGTGCCTGTGTTGATCGCCATGACGGAGACCGGCGTGGCCACGCGCCTGGCCATCGTAGACCAGACAGGGAGAATCTTTGATCGCGTGCGGGAGTCCATTCTTAACGAGGCCGGCGAGGGATCCGAACCATCCTGGCCCGGTGGCCACCCAGTTGACATTGACCAGAGTTCTGAAGAACAAGCGCGTCAGGCGGGCAGGGCGATGATGGGAAATTTCAAAATCGAGAAAGTTGACCCGGCTGAGCGCGCTCCCGAAGACGTGAAACGCGAGCTGAATGGACGCGTGCGCAGGGAAGAATTGGACAGCTACCTTGTGATTCCGCCAGATGTGTTGACTGGAAGGAAGGCAGAGTACTACGGACGCAACGTGGGGGATTTCATCAACTCCATGCGAATTGAAGAAGGCCTGAGCCGTGCCGTGAATGAACAGCGCTTGGCGGATACGGGTGTAGATCAGAATCTTCTGCGTGAAGTCTCGAAGCGCGTGACCGTCAATACATTCAAGGTCAATGGGAAGACTGAAGAACAGGATTCCGGCGAGGCTTTCTTCCTGGTGCTTGGAGTGGGTTTACTGATTTTCATCATGATACTGCTGTACGGCGGTACGGTTCTTTCGGCAGTTATGGAAGAAAAAGAGACACGCATAGCTGAAATCCTATTCTCTTCGGTACGCCCGTTTCCGCTTATGCTCGGCAAACTCGTCGGAGTGTCCCTGGTCGCGGTCACACAGTTTGCGATCTGGGGACTTATTATTGCGGGATTCTCAGTCTACGGGGTTTCCACGCTAAAAGGTCAGGGTGTGGATCTGCAACTACCACCGGTTTCGGTTGCTAACGTCGTTTATTTCGTACTCTTTTTCCTACTCGGCTTCTTTATGTACGCCAGCGTTTATGCAGTCATCGGGTCGATCGTGAGGACTTATGACGAGAGTCAGGGCTTTCTGATGGTGGCGATTGTGCCGCTCATTCTTTCCTTTTACCTGGTGTTTCCGGTTGTGCGCAGCCCCGCATCAACCATGGCTTTCTGGGCCTCGATCGTCCCTCTTTCATCCCCAGTGATAATGCCGGTGCGCATCGTCTCCCAGACGGTGCCCTACTGGCAGATCGGGCTGTCACTATTGCTCGGTTTCGGCGCGGCGATTTTGCTTACGTGGTCGGCCGCGCGCATTTATCGCATTGGGATGTTGATGTATGGCAAGCGCGCCACAATTCCGGAAGTTTGGCACTGGCTGAGACAAGCATAAGACATTTTCCAGTGCTGATTGCCAATTGCGATTTAGGGGCAGTGACACGCTTTGCCTGGACGGGTTTTGAAATTGGCATTCGGCAATTGGGAAATGACATGGCCATCGAGATCGAAAAAAAGTATCGCCTCACAAATAAGCAGCATGAATCTGTGCGACGGCGCCTGCCTGAAATTGGCGCCAAATTTCAGGGCGAGGAATTCGAGGAGAACACTTTGTACGGGGGCAAGGGTCTGGCAGTGGACCGAAGTGTGTTGCGCCTGCGACGCGTCGGTGATAGCGCTCTCCTAACCTACAAGGAACGCCTCCACACTTTTTCTTCAATCGAACATCGACGCGAAGACGAAACCCGGGTTGACGATCCTGCAGCTCTCAACACCATTCTGGCAGCTCTCGGCTTCACGCCCGCACTGGTTTACGAAAAGCGGCGCGAGACGTGGGTCTGGGGGAAGACCGAAATCGTCATCGATGAACTTCCATTTGGACTGTTCATGGAGATCGAAGGGAAGGAGCGCGACATACGCGCTATCGAAACCAGACTCGCAGTGAAGAATTTGAAAACCGAAAACTTAACCTATCCTCAACTCACGCTAGAAAACGGAAAGAAGTCTCACGGGATTATTGAAGCCCGGTTCAAACGCCCTCGCCGCCCCTAGCCAACGCTGTCGTAGCAGTGAGGTGCGGGCATCTCGGCCTCGCTTCAAACGTTAGCAAAAGGCGCTCGCCAGCCGGTCGAGATGCTAAACTGACTCAAGAATGAGGAGGAGACAATGCCCTTAGAAATCGAAACGTTAGAAACGCTGGAGGCCGCAGCGTTGCATTTGCCCCCAGCCGAGCGAGCAAGGCTAATCGAGAGGCTGATCACGAGCCTCGATGCTGATCCAGAGGTCGAGGAAGCTTGGGCCGCGGAAGTTGAGCGGCGCCAGGCCGAGATCGAGAGTGGAGCAGTTTCTTTATTACCCGGTCCCGAAACCTTAGCCAAGCTAAAAGCGGAGTTTCAATGAGCTATTCGGTGCACCCGGAGGCGGAGTCAGACCTCCGGGACGCCTTCGACAAAAGCGCTTCGGCGAAACCTTCTTATTCGACTACCACGGCAAATACTGGGAGAGCTGAGAGAAGGCAAAATCTCAAAACCATTAAGGAGATCGAAACCGATCAAATTAGTTTTGTTGGGGTGCCGGTTGTCATCAATGGCGTTATAGAATTGAGTTCATATTACAATTGCGGCTATAGGGACACGCAGCCGTCATACTTTGCTTTCAGGTTATTTGATCGTTCAGGCATCTTGGCAGAGCTATAGAACAGCTGGAATGAGGGCGACTCTTGCGAAATACGATGCGGTGGGAACAGCCTTCGTCCTTGTGGTGTTACTGTCATTAGTCCTCGCAGTCCAGTTGAGCCTTGACTGTAAAGCGCTTTTCCTCAAAAGGAGGAAGCTCAACGCCGTAATTAAGTGAACAAATCTTGCAATGTATGGGCGGCGCTAGAAGGCTCTCGCGGACGCCGAATCGCGCGTGGTAGCTCATGACGACATCAAGCTTCGCCAATAGCAGTTTGCAGTTGCAACGACCAAAACGACGAGCGACGCTGGCTGATTGCAGAGTCACCCTGCATGAACATTTGGACCAAACTTATCGATAACCTTTGATCCACATCGGGTTGGCCGCTACACGGCTTATGGCCAGCCAACTGTGGAAATGACGCCGCCACGGAAAGCGACAAAAGCCGTCGCCCCCCCGGTAGCTTGGAAAAGTCAGGCCAAAAAGCCGCCTGACGCTCCCCCATTTCCACAAGCTGCTGCTGGATTAAGAGATGAAAACACAGAAAACGAAAACCGGACATTTTAGTTTGCTAACAACATGGAAAAGGCATGGAAAAAGGGGCTGGCTGATAACGCTGTGACCCGCATCACGATCCGGGATTGCTCAGACCAGACCGACGCCTCCCGCACCGACGCACAAAAAAGCGGCCCCGCTCACAGGCAGCGCGGCCGCTCAGCTCTTCTTAGTACAGTAATGACACTAAAGACTACATCCCCATTCCGCTCATGCCGCCCATACCGCCCGGCATAGCGGGGCTGC
>JACCSP010000190.1 GCA_013812905.1 Pyrinomonadaceae bacterium | reverse complement strand
TGCAGTCGCAAAACGAGCCGCGTAAAAAAGTTCGCTACCGCGACCAGTACATCAAGTTCGCTTACTCTTCTCACTTCCCGTTCAACCTTCTCAACCAGGAGAATCGCTGCCCCTGGGACCAAACGCTCGTCTTTCGCAATATTCAAACGCGCGCCTGTGCGGGACGTGGCGGCATCAAGCGCGGCGAATTACTTGAGGACGGCACGCGAACAGAATGGTGGGCGCAACTCGGGGAGATGCGCTTTGAAGTGACGAGTCGGATTCGCATTGATGGAGAGTTTGAGTACCACACGCACGTCGTTGACTCACCCGTTGAAGCTATCGGCAAGGGGATAGAAATCGTTGAGGGTTCTTATCCTTTGGGTTTGATGAGCGGTGAAAAATTGGAACAAGACAATGCCGCCGCGTGGCAGTTGATTCGCTCGTCGAGCAACGGACATTTGATCGTCACATGGAATGTTGCCGGTTACGAGAAAATTGAGGTCACAACATCATTCGATGAAGACAGCCCTCGCAGCGTCAATGCCGTTTACCGATACATGGCTGTCAATGCTCTGCGCGCAAATGTGGCGGCAACGCGCATTAGCTTGACGAGTTTGCACTACGCTAGCCCGCGCCCGTTCAACAAGCGAGAAATTCTACTGCGCGGCGCGCAACTCGTGGCGAACCGGAAAGCGACAGGTTTCGATGGTAACTAACAATCATCTGTTTTGAGCCTTGCGTGAATTGTCTTTTTAGCTTCTGCGCCGCTTTCAAGTTTATGCGGAACGGGCTTTCTTTAGGGTCTCGGTGCTAAAACTTATCCGGTGTTATGCGGCACTGAATTGAAAACTTTTTCGATATTAGTCAAAAGGAAACTTTGTTTCGGAGGCTAACACGCCCATTTATGCTTGGGCAAGATTTCTAAAAAGCCACACAAATCAACACAATACGTCCGGGAACTTCTGGGCCTCGAACTCCATGGAGATTGTCATCATGAATCGAACAATATTAACGCGCCTGGTTTTAGCTTTTTGCCTGTTGTGTGCATTCGATGGCACAGCAGCCGCGCAAACTGTTACAGGCTCGCTTGTCGGAAACGTTACGGATGCTAGCGGTAGTGCGATTCCCGGCGTGCGTGTTGTTGCTACAGATATCGAGCGTGGCACCAAACGCGAAGGTGTTACAAACGAAGAAGGCAACTACACGATCAGTAGTATGGATCCCGGTACCTACCGGGTGGAAATTGAACAATCAGGATTTAAGAAGCTCGTCAACGAGCGCGCCGAGGTACGTATCAATAGCACTGTGCGCGTTGACGCCGCATTGGAAGTGGGCGGGGTTTCGGAAACTGTGCAAGTCACGGGTGAGGAGGCTCAGTTGAAAACAGATCGCAGCGACTTGAGCCAGCAGATTACGCAGGAGCAGGTGCGCGAACTTCCGCTTTCGCCTGATCGGAATTACCAGAGCATTCTGGAAATTACCCCGGGCGTTTCAGAGGCCTCGCCGGTCGGCTCTGCTTTCGGTAATCCCAACGGCTCGCTGGTTAATCGCGTCAACGGCCAGAACGAGCGCAATAACAGTTTTCAACTCGACGGCACCATTAACAATCAAACGAATGTGATCTCACAGACCGCAGTTGTGCCGCCGCCTGAAGCGATTCAGGTTGTGGACGTGGCCACCAACGCTTACGATGCCGAGTCGGGCCGTTCAACGGGGGGCATCATCAACGTTCAGATCAAATCGGGCACAAATGATTTTCATGGCGATGCTTTTTATTACAACACGAACAGTGCGCTGGCCGCACGCAACACGTTCTCGACCCTAGAAAAGCCGCATACAAATCTGACTCAGTTCGGTTTCACCTTCGGCGGCCCGATCCGTCGTGATCGCACTTTCTTCTTCGGCGATTACCAGGGCGGGCGTGATCGGCAGGGCCAGAATGTTCTGTTGTCGGTTCCCACAGCAGAGTACCGACGTGGTGACTTTCGCAGTACGACAACTCAAATCTTCGATCCGGCGACCGGAGCCGTTAACGGAACGGGCCGAGTCGCGTTCGCAAACAATATAATTCCAGATAATCGTATCAGCCCCGTGGCACGTGCGATTCTCAGTCGTCTTCCTTTACCCAACCGGCCCGGTCTCACCAATAACTACGAAGCGACAGGTAGTAGAGCTCAGGATCGCGACTCGTTCGACATTAAGGTGAATCACATCTTCAGCGACAATACCAACGGGTTCGTTCGCTACAGCTACTTCCAGGCGCAAACGTCTGATCCTCCGGCCTTCGGGATTTTTGGCGGCCCGACCACAGCAAACGTCGCGACGGCGGCCATTGGCCCATCAAGGAACCAGAGTGCATCACTCAACGTGACGCATACCCTTTCTCCAACGCTGGTCACCGAAGTTCGCGCCGGGTTGGTGCGCGTGCTGATTCAAGGCGAGAACCCGTCAGAGGACGACCTTGCAACGCAGGTGGGCATTCCCGGAATCAACGACGGCGGTTTCTTTAATAGAGGGCTGCCTCGTATTACGATCAGCGGCTTTACCTTTCTGGGAAGTGCGGCGACACTTCCGTTCAAGATTGCCGAAACGAGCTTCAATTTCGTTAATAACTGGACGAAGACAAAAGGTAATCACACCATCCGCTTTGGCGCAGACATTCGCGATCTGATATTGAACAAAGCTCAGGCTGGCGCCAGCCCCCGCGGCGAGTTCACTTTTACAACGGGCCCGGCATCGAGATCCGGGGTGACAACAACGAACGCCAATGCCGTCGCCTCTTTTCTGCTCGGCCTCCCGACAACAATCGCTCGCAACTTCGTCAATCAACTCGGTGGCTTTCGCCAACGTCAATACTTTTTCTTCGGGCAAGACCGCTGGCTGGTGAGTCCTAAACTGACGATTAACTATGGTCTGCGTTACGAGATTTATCCGTATGCGGTTGGAGCCAATCCGGGCGATCTAGCACGCTATGACCCGGAAACCAACAAGAATTTGATTGCCGGTTACGGGCCTGTTGGCGAGCGTCTCGGCGTTAAGACCGACTATACAAATTTTGCGCCGCGCTTCGGTATTGCTTATCGTATTTTTGACAAGACGGTGCTGCGAGCAGGTTACGGCATCGGCTACATTCCTCTGGGTATCAACGCCCTTGTCACTCAGAACTATCCGGGCCAGGTTAACTTGTCAATTCCGGGCGAGAACTCTTTTCAAGCGGCAGGCAATATCGCCAACGGGGTTCCGGCGCCACCACTTATTGACCCAACAAGCGGCGTCGTTACGCCGCCGAACAATGTTGTGCTCGGAGTTGTCGATCCCGAGGCTAAACGCGGCTATGTTCAATCCTTCAACGCCACCCTGCAACAGGACTTTCATGGCTTCATTGCTGAGGCGTCTTATGTTGGGTCTTTGGGGACACGGCTTCCGGGAACTCTTAATCTCAACGCAGCCGGACCGGGTGCGGCGACTGCTGACCGCCCCTTCGCGCGTCGATACGGGCGAACAGTCGATATCTTGCTCCACAACTTTATGCTCAGTTCTTCATATCACGCGCTGCAAACGAAAGTTGAGCGACGGTGGAGAAATACCGGGAGCATAACGGCCGCCTATACGTGGAGTAAGGCGATTGACTACACGGATGCGTTCGCTCTGCAAAACGATCTCAACATTGATGCCAATCGCGGGTTATGTGATTGCGACCGAAAACACGCATTGGTTATCAGCCATGTGCTTCGCTCGCCCTTCGGACGTGGCCGGAGTTTCTTTAAGGAAGGTGGAATTCCCGGCAAATTGCTCAGCGGTTGGACACTCAGTGGTGTCTTTAGCGCGCGTTCGGGAAGTCCGATCGACATCACCGGGGTTAGTCTCACCACGAACCGCGTGCAGGGCACCGTTGCGCGCCCGAACTCCAATGGCACGCCGCGTACCCTAGGCGGCACAGGGCCAGGAGAGAAGTGGTTCGATACGACCGTATTCGTCGAGCCCCCCTCTGGCACTTACGGCACCGTGGGGCGTAACACCGTGCGTGGCCCCGGCTACAAGAACTACAACCTTACACTCGCAAGAACGTTTGCGCTGACCGAACGCTTTGATCTGCGGTTCACTGCGTCAGCATTTAACCTGACGAATACACCACGTTACGAAAACCCGAGCGGCAGTTTTACCGCCAGTGACTTCGGTGAAATTAACAGCATCGTCGCCAACACTGAGCGCCGAATACGCTTCGGCCTGAAATTATCGTTCTGAAATGGGCATTAAGCCGGCCAGTGAATTCTACGCTGCTAGCTATCGAAAAGATCGGCGTTGAGAAACTCGCTTTGCGGGGATTCGGCGTCGCCGTCGCCACGCTGCCATGATCATTTGTTGATTAAGGGCGCACAGGGAGTGTGTTGATACACAAACGATAAATCAAGAATGAAGAAGAACGAGATGAACAGCAACAAGAGCGGCGGGGAATGTAGACCCCGGCGAGGATTGAGCGCTGCCTTAGTGTTGTTGTGCGCGGTCAGCGGAATTGTCGCCAACGACAAAACTGCGCCGCACGCCGTTGTGATCGTTAACCATCAGCCGTTCCGCGTGCGCATGCCGATACGCATCCGCGATCAGCAGTTGGGCGCAGGGAAGTGGGCGACGAATGAAGGGCAACCTGTACAGCAAGTCGGGGACGATGCAGTTTTCATCGCTGATTTGAAAGCCACTTCAACCGAACGCCACGCATTTCGCCGCAGCCACGGCCTACGCAGTCCTCTGTTACTCAAAGTGGTGCCTGTGGCGAATGGTGTTGAGCTTCGGTACAACGGCAAAAATAGCGGACACTTGGCTTGGGATGTTGTCGTGCGCGACGCGCAGCCCGCCGCGAGAAAAGAGTCGCGCGCGATTACGCGCCCGGATTTCGCCAGCCAGTTCGCGGCCATCCCGCTCTCTTTCGAGAAAAGCGCAAGCGGCGCAGTCTTCGACGTGTGGCGCGCCGAAGGCACGAAGAGCGGGTTGAAGTTGCTCGTCGAGTTACAGGCTTATCACACAGGCTTTCTAGACCTCAACGCGCACATCGAAAACATTTCGGCCAGCACGACAAACGTTTACGCCGCCGCGGTGTGCCGTTGGCAACAGCCGCAGGACAGTTTCCGCTCGCTAAATTACAACAATGAAATCGCGCTTTTAAGTAACGCTGGGTGGTCACCGTTTCGCGGCACGGATGATACCGGCACGGGCGATTCCCGCCACATGTTCATCCAGCGGGGAGTCGATTGGATAAACACAAAATTTCCCACTAACGCGAGCGTGCTGTGGCTCAACGATTTCGCGCCCTCCTTCACAGTGCATCAGGCTGCCACTGACAAGCGTCCTGGTCGCTACACCGGCGCAAACAGCCCGCAACTCGGACAGGAAGCGCAGACCGCGGACGGGAGCTTATACTCGATTACTGAAATAGCGCGTTCGAACACGCGCTACTATCTCGAACGCTTCGTGCCGAACCTGCTGCCGCCGGCCGGCGAGCCGCTCACGTTCTCTTCGCGGCTCGTCTTCGCAAATGCGCCCGTAACCGACCGCCGTGCTGACGAGGAGTTCATCGCCTACGTCGGCTACGACGAGCAGTACATGAGCGCGCCGAAGTCTACGCAGGTTTCCATCGGCGTCCCCGGCGTGCGCTTCGGCACGAACTATTTTCCTTACTCGACGCTCGGCGAAAACTTCACGCTGCAGAAACTGCCCGGCATGGATCGCGCCGCTTACTGGCCTCTCGCCGCCGACACTGTCACACAATGGCGACTCTTCGCCGACGACATCCGCCGCGACCTGAGCATCGCCAAAGCGATGGGCTTCGAGTTGATTCGCCTGCACCACCTCGAATTGATCTCGCCCCTCGAT
>JACCSP010000161.1 GCA_013812905.1 Pyrinomonadaceae bacterium | reverse complement strand
GAGCTCAACTAGGCGGCGAGTCCGGTGTACAGTTACTTAACACCACGACTTACCGCGTAACGATGGGTTTTAATGGGAGTACAACCCTTACCTCCCGCGACTTTAACTTAGAGAGCGACGTAAGGTTCACAACAAACCTGACAACCATTAGCTTCGACTGGCGCGGAAGACCGACAACCGGAAAAGAAACTGCGATTGTCTTGTCAAACTTAATTGACGAGCCTCTGCATGTCGACGTCACCGGATCGGGCGATGTAACGCTCGGAAGTGAAATCTTTCAGGATCAATCAATCCCGGACGTCAACTTGAACGCCAATGTATCGGGAGATGTGGTAATCGACCAACCAGATCCGAACGCTTCTCCGACAGCCACACCGACAACAACACCCACTCCAACCCCAACTCCAACGCCGACGCCGACACCCACGCCTACGCCTACATCCACGCCGACGCCTACACCCACGCCGACACCAACGTCGACGCCTGCACCCACGCCGACACCGACAGCCACGCCCACGCCGTCAGCGACACCCAGCCCGTCGCCAACAGTCACACCGACCCCTGCTCCGTGCTTGCCGGCGATAAACCCGGGTTCTATATCAATCCGCAAGAATACCGGTTCTGCACCAGTCACGATTACGTTAAGCGGAGGAGGAAGTGGAACAGTATTAGTGGGATCTCTCCCCGTGAATCTGACAGTGACTCCGACGTCGCGAACTATTACTGCGGGAGGATCGGCTGTCTTCACCATCAGTTCTAACGACAACACTCGCGGTAACTTTACGGTCAGTTTCAGCACCCCGTGCGGATCCACGAGCGTTATTGTCTCGGTAACAAACTAAGAAAGGAGGGTCTATGCCGAAATCAATGGGTCGAGATCGTTACTATCCGGTAAATCGAAAAAGATTCCCCGCTCAGCAGGATCGTGGCTTCACAATCATGGAAGCTGCAATCGCAATGGTTGTCATGATGGTGGCTGTGCTCGGGTCGGCTTCACTTTTTGCGTACTCGATCCAAAACAACAGTGCCGCCACCGATCGAGAATTGGCCATGGCCCTCGCTCAGCAGCAGCTGGAGCAACTACGAAACGTGGCATTTACGGATGCTAGACTGAACGCGACTGGGGGCGTCGCAACAACGGTTATCAGAGCAGGCCGCAGTTATACAGTGATCACGACAATCGCGGACTCGAATACAGTTGATGGTCAGCCAACAATGAAGACTATCACGACTCAAGTTACTCCGGTTGGTAGCGCCCTTGGTGCCGTGATTCTGCGGACCCAGCGGGCCACGATATTGGACGGGCCCAACTAAGAAACGCTTTGCAAGCCGAAATAAATCAAGAAGAGGTTGTATGAATCAGGTTAAACGACGCGGCGCCACGGCTGGATTTTCTCTCGTGGAACTTCTCATTGCGATGACCATAACACTCATCATGATGGGAGCTGCGACCTCGCTGCTGTCAGCCGGCTTCCGGATTCGGAATCGAGGAAATGCTGTTTCGGATGCCGCCGCCGATGGGCAGCGCGCGCTTAACATCATGTCACGCGAGATCGCTAATGCCGGATTCAACCTGATAACGAACGGCGTGGTGGCTCAAGACTCGGACTCGACCCATCTTCGCGTTCGCTCGAATTTAAATAAGTTTGACACGACCGCGAGCATTGCTTCGAGGAATGGGGTTATAGACGCTAGTGAAGATGTGCAGTACTTCGTCAATGCCGGGGCCGCAACAGACTACCTTGTGCGCTATGACGTTAACGCTGCTAGCAAGACAGTTTTGGCAAATCGGCTGAGCGCACTTCGTATTTACTACTTTCCTCAACGGGTCACTTACAACACGACAACCCTAGCCAACGGGACCACGGATTGCAATATCTCGGGTTTTTCCAGCGCCGAGGTAACTCCAGATTTGGCGCGCTACCTGGTACTCGCTGTCTGCGTGAGCATCCCGGCCTTCGGCCCACCAAATTCGGAGGGCTACCAGCCCGCTTCCAATTTGCTGCTCGTTTCGGACGTTACCCTAAGGAACGCAGATCTGCTCGCTTACTGAAGTACTTGGTTGACGCCATAGCCAGATGAAGAGGTGTATTGACATGAACGCGATGCTGAAAACGACGATCAAAAATGACCGAAGAATGAACGAGCGCGGAGCGGCTCTGATTACTACCCTGCTTATCTCAACCTTGCTACTGATTGTGGGCGGTGCGCTTATCCTAACGACAAGTATGGCTTCAGTTCTCGCCATCGACTCCACTGCGGAGTTACAAGCCTATTATTCCGCCGAGGCGGGAGCAAATGCCGCCCTAAACGTGCTTCGGGGCAATATCCCCTCGAATTCCGCAAACACAGCCGCCACGTTCCGAAACACGGTCGATAGTCTTAATTTAAACCCTTGGCTCACCTACAACGCGACGATAAATGGAACGTTAGCAGTACCGCTAAGCAACAGCCCGATAATGGGCTACTCCATCAACGTTTTAGATCCCGATAGTATTCTCGCTCCAAACCAGCCCAAGCGACTGCTCGTGAATGTAACCGGTTTCGGACCGAAAGGCGCCGTGAAGCGGATGGAAATGATGGTAGACCGCCACATCTTCGACTATTCCGCGATATCAACGATTTTGATCCGCGGGAACGATGATAATACTACCCAGATGTCAAATTTCCTCGTCGGTCAGAGCAATGCCAAAGAGTACTTTGGGATTGACGAGTCGAATCCTAGCAATGCAATCCCGGTGATTGGCACAACCCACACCAATGATTTCAATATGGTCACCACCGAAGTCAACAATGCCAAGCCCAACACAGTGGTTGGCAGTCAACAGGTTAAGCAGTTTTCAGTCTTGCAGCTCCCGTCTTTTCTGCAGACGGCAGACAATGCCCGTGCTTTCTTGACAGCAATGCAAACAGTGGCGGTATCAGAGGGTCGCTATTTGCCCGCCTCGTCCGGCAGCTTCGGGACCACCGGGAATCCTCAATTTACATTCATTGACGGCAACTGCACTCTCGACGGGGGTGCTGGTTTGCTGATCGTAACGGGAAATCTTCGCTTGAATGGTGGTGTAAATTTCAACGGACTCGTTCTAGTGCTAGGCGCCGGTACCATTGAGAGGCAGGGAGGCGGCGAGGGTGACATCCTTGGCGCGTTCGCAATTGCCAGGTTCGCCCGCACCTGGCCGGTTGGAGAAACCGGTGCCCACCCATTTCTAGAGCCCTCATATGACACGAGTGGCGGCGGAACCGGGTTGATCGCTTTTGATTCGAGCAAAGTCGACGAGGCCCTTAGCCTTGCGCCTCCCCGAGTGCTGGCAATTCGCGAGCGCTGAGCCTTGGAATTCTAAGCTGCGGGATGTCTACCAGCACTAGCCGAGCGATTGTCAACCTTCACCAACATGATTTACTTGGAGAGTTGATCTTTGGAAGCCGGCACAAGCTATGCTGAAAGAGGGTGTAGACCTGTAAAGGCTTACGCCTTTTTCTAATGAGCATACGCTTGACAGGTGCAAGGGAACAATCAATGATTGACCTGGGGAGCGGGATTAGTCAGTTACGGTTCGAATTTTGAATAAACATTCCTGTTCTTCGGACTTTTCGGCGGAACTCCAAGCTTGTCCCTCAGATGCCTGACATCCTTCTCGTCGAAGACAAAGAAAGCTTACGCCGCGTGTTACGCCTGACACTCGAGAATGCGGGCTACACGGTAACCGAGGCGGCTGATGCGCGCGCCGCCCTTAGCCAGATTGCCCGCGCTCCACATAAGCTCGTCCTTACAGACCTCCGTATGCCTAACGGGTCAGGCCTCGACGTCTTACGTGCTGCACGCGCCGCCGACGGCGAGGTCCCGGTAATCGTTATGACAGCTTTCGGTTCGATCGAAGAAGCTGTTCAGGGGATGAAGGATGGCGCCCATGATTTTCTGCAGAAGCCCGTCGACTCGAACCACCTGTTGTTGCTGGTCGAACGTGCGCTCGAACACGCGAGACTCAGAACGGAAAACATTCTGTTGCGCGAGGAATGGTCACGCCGCTATGGCTTTCCGCGCATCATCGGCGAGTCGGAAGCCATCAAACGCACAGTTGCTGAGACGCAACGAGTAGCCCAAACCGAAGCCACAGTCTTGCTGCTGGGCGAGTCCGGTACCGGAAAAGAGTTGTTCGCGCTGGCGGTGCATCACCTCTCGAATCGCCGCGATAAGCCATTTGTAGCCATCAACTGCGCTGCCATACCCGAGACGCTCATTGAGAATGAATTGTTCGGCCATGAACGCGGGTCCTTCACGGGTGCCAGTGAGCGAAGACAGGGAAAGTTTGAACTTGCTTCGGAGGGAACCGTGTTCCTGGATGAGATTGGCGAACTCCCACTCGCTGTGCAGGGCAAGCTGCTGCGGGCAATCGAAGAGAAGATGATCGATCGGATCGGAGGTCGTGCTCCAGTACCTGTGAATGTGCGCGTAGTGTCCGCTACCAACCGCGATTTACAAACGGCCGTAGAGAGTGGTGAGTTTCGTCGTGATCTATTCTTTCGGATTGCTGTCTTCCCACTCGAAATTCCACCGCTAAGAGAGCGCGGTGATGATATCGTTCTGTTGGCAAAACACTTCGCTGCGCAGTTGGGAAAGGAACTCCGGGGCCGCGAAGCGTCGCTCAGCGATACGGCTTTAGCAGCCCTGCGCGCGCACAGTTGGCCGGGCAATGTTCGCGAACTCGAAAATGCGATTGAGCGGGCCTGTATTCTCACGGACACAATGGTGTTGCAGCCGGCAGATCTGGGTTTAATGCGGCGCGGCGGTGAGGAATCTGAAGCGCTCCGCAGCATTGATCTATCGGGCACTCTTTCAGAGGTGGGTCAACGTGCTCTGCGCTTCGTCGAACGCGGCAAGATTGTTGAAGCGCTTAAAAATAATAGTGGTAACAAGAGTCTGACTGCGGAGGAGTTGGGTGTTAGTTACAAGACCCTGCTCTCGAAGATAAAGGACTACGATCTCTGATTACCGATGAAAGATTCTCCCAACGGCATCCCTGCCGCCAATCTCACTGACTCAACAGGTGCTTCGAAATCCTCGGAAGAACACAAACACCCTCAGACCAATCACTTCTCAGAAAAATCCGTTATTACTAACTCTGCACAGGCAAGTGCTGGTAACGATGCCGGCGTGATCGCTGGGGAAACCCTCGAGCCAATGGCCGCCACGCCGATTGAGTCTCTCGCTGAAAAGCCGTCAAGAAGAAGTGAGCCAAGCACGGGGCGATCTGCATTTTTCGTCGGTTCCGGGATTCTGATAAGCCGAATTATTGGCCTGATACGGCAACGCATCTTCGCACATTACTTTGGTACCTCGGCCGCAGGTGACGCGTTCAGCGCGGCTTTCCGGATTCCCAATTTCCTGCAAAACATTTTTGGTGAGGGAGCGCTCTCGGCTTCTTTCATTCCAGTGTACGCCAGGCTGCTCTCCCAGGATGATGAAGAGAAAGCCTCCCACGTTGCCAACGCCGTGCTCGGGTTGCTGGCATTAATAACCTCACTGGTTGTGCTTGTCGGCGTGCTGGCCACTCCGTATCTCATTGACTTCATCGCACCCGGGTTTGAAGGCGAGACTCGCGAATTAACAATCCACCTCGTCCGGATTCTCTTTCCCGGCGCCGGCCTTTTGGTGCTCTCAGCGTGGTGTCTGGGCGTACTGAATAGCCATCATCGTTTCTTCATCTCTTACACCGCCCCGGTCGCCTGGAACTTGGCTATCATTGCGTCGCTTATAGCGTACGGCGGAAAGGTAGGACAATTTCCACTTGCGGCGGCTGTAGCCTGGGCTTCGGTGATTGGCAGCGCGCTGCAGTTTGGCATCCAACTGCCGACTGTTCTCAAACTAGTTCGCCCGCTTCGTCCGGTGATCGATACGACTAATGCTCATGTGAGGACCGTGGTGACGAGGTTTTTTCCGGTGTTCATGAGCCGCGGCGTGATTCAGATTAGCGCTTTTGTCGATGCCATACTGGCGAGCTTCCTGCCCGTAGGAGCTGTCGTGGCTCTGACGTATGCGCAAAGCCTCTATACGTTACCCGTAAGTCTTTTCGGAATGTCAGTGTCGGCCGCTGAATTGCCGGCGATGTCCCGGGCGGTGGGCAGTACTCAGGAAGTCGCTCACTTGTTGAGACAGCGGCTTGATGCAGGGCTGCGCCGGATAGCGTTCTTCATTATTCCTTCAGCGATGGCGTTCCTGGCGCTCGGTGATGTCATCGCCGCTGTGTTGTACCAAACAGGTGAGTTCAAACAGGATGCAGCCGTCTACGTCTGGGGCATTCTCGCAGGGTCGAGTATTGGCTTGTTGGCCTCTACGCTCGGGCGTCTTTATTCGTCAACCTACTACGCACTTCACGACACCCGAACGCCACTACTTTACGCAGTTATTCATGTGGCCCTAGCCACCGTTCTCGGGTACTTCGGCGCCATCCATCTGCCACCGGCCATCGGTATCGCGCCGAAGTGGGGTGTTGTCGGTCTAACGGCTTCAGCCAGTGTGGCAGCCTGGATTGAGTTTGTCCTCCTCCGAAGATCCTTAAATCGCCGTATCGGTAGCACAGGCCTCCCATTTCCCTATCTTCTAAAGCTTTGGTTTGCCGCGTTCATAGGTGCCGCAGCCGGATGGGGCTGCAGGTTTCTGCTCGGACCCCGACACCCTATCCCGCTAGCCGTCCTGGTGTTAGGGATCTACGGTGTTGTCTTTTTCGTCCTAACCTACGCGTTTGGCATCCCTGAGGCTCGCACCGTAATCGGAAGGGCATTGCGAAAAACAAGGAGTCTTAAAACTTAGCCGGCTCTTTGGGTGCTGGCCCCATTCTAAAGTAGCCAGACATTCGCCAGTCCCCGAAACTGGGGCCTTTCTGTGAATCCGGGTGATTGATCCTGGAAAAATTACCTCCTCGAAAGATCTTTTGAGATTTATCTGGAAGACTTGCGGCATTGGCCATTTACTTAGGTATCCTGGAAAACGGAATGGGTGGCGCAGCGGCAGGCAGGCACAGGCGGCCTCAGGCCGCCATTTTTGTTTTGGCGCGCGTGCCAGTGTTCGATTCAATCGGCGCCGGAGGCGCAGCAAGGGTAGCTAATGGGGGGCAAGCGCTTCCTCCCACGCTGCGGTAATTGACCCGCAACTACCTTCTCCTTATCATCCTGACCGTGCAACCCGTTATTTCAGCCGAGCAGATGCGGCAAATCGACCGTCTAACAGTCGAGAAATTTGACACCCCTTTCCTGCTCCTGATGGAAGCTGCCGCCGAAGCCGTCACACAGGCAATTACCTCACATTTCTCCGGTGATCTTGGCGGTAAGAAAGCACTCATTTTTTGTGGTCCCGGGAACAATGGCGGCGACGGTGCAGGAGTCGGCCGCGCGCTGGCCCGTCTCGGTGTGCTAACCGATGTAATCCTCTTTGGGACGGTTGACGATACAAAAGGTGACGCGCGTAAGAATTTCGAGATCGTTCGGAGACTGGCAAGTTTCGGAGCCGGGTCAAGTGCGCAACCTTCGCCGTTGGCCTTTCTGGAATGCGCTAGGGTAACTGACTGGGAAAAGATTGCCAGAGCCCGGGGCACTTACGACATTATTGTCGATGCGCTTTTTGGCACCGGGTTAACCAGGCCACTTGAAGGTGTTTATCTGGAGGTTATCCAACACCTCGCGATGATCAGGGCTGCCCGTGATCGATCATCTCGAACTGGACCTCTGATTGTGTCAATCGACATACCTTCAGGACTCGATGCTGATCTTGCCGAACCCATTGGTGCAGCAGTCCGGTCCGATCTTACGGTAGTCTTTACGTCTCCCAAACGCGCAAACGTGTTGCCTCCAGCCACTCATTTCAATGGAGAGCTGAAGATTGCCAACATCGGTTCACCTTCAGCGTTGATCGAGTCATCAGACGCAAAACTTTTTTTGATTCAAGAGGCCGACGCGCGCGAATGGCTAATCGCGACGCGATACCAACCCGAATCTTATAAGAATACGCATGGGCATGTGCTGGTCATTGCCGGATCCCGTGGGTACACCGGAGCGGCGGCGCTGTGCGGCAATGCCGCTATGAGATCAGGCGCCGGGTTAGTGACCATCGCGACTCCTGCCTCGGCACAATCTTCAGTAGTTGCG
This sequence comes from Pyrinomonadaceae bacterium, assembly GCA_013812905.1. GTDB lineage: Bacteria > Acidobacteriota > Blastocatellia > Pyrinomonadales > Pyrinomonadaceae > PSRF01. The sequence goes on along the minus strand of JACCSP010000161.1, from coordinate 22,898 downwards.
GCGTCCATGCCGGAGGTAATGACTACCGCATTAGCGGAAACAGATCGGGGCGCAGTGAGTGATGCAGCGACCGATCATGTCAAAAGCCTCGCCTCCAAGGCAACAGTAGTGGCCATCGGCCCCGGCCTTTCCGCGGAAGATGAACGCACCCGGAAATTTGTGATTTCCGTCGTGCAAAACAGAACCACGCCCCTCGTCATCGATGCGGATGGGCTAAACTGCCTCGCTCCCTGGCCCATGGAGTTGCGAGGGTCAATAGCTCACCCCCTAATTATCACCCCTCATGCCGGAGAGATGAGACGATTGATCGGGATGACTGATAAATCCAAACTGATTGATCGCGTTGCGGCGGCACGCGACTTTGCGGTCAAGCACCAATTGATTCTGGTTCTCAAAGGTTCGCGCTCACTAGTTGCTGGTCCGGACGGTAGCGTTTTCATCAACCCGACAGGCAACGCTGGACTCGGAACTGCGGGAGCTGGCGACACGCTAACCGGGCTGATAGCCGGGTTCATCGCTCAAGCATTCGCCACCCTAAAAGGCGAACCGGATGCGCTGTCGACAACAATTGCCGCTCTATACATCGGCGGTCTCGCTGGCGACCTGGCGGCGCGAGAAGTGGGCATGCGTACAATGGTTGCTTCTGATATTCAATCGCACCTAGGCGCTGCGATTCGCTTGATCGATCCAGATGGCGAGATGCCTTGAGCCAACTGCCTGTCGTGCGAGATGTAAAATCGGATAAATTAGCCGCGGATTTACGCTGATGAACGCGGATCAGACAGGAGTATCAAGTCACTGATCATGTCAGCGCAGTCGCAAATCCCAACAGGAGAATGGATATCTCAAGAAGCCACTAAAACCTTCCGCCTGGGCAAGCAAGTCGGCGTGCGCCTCAGCGGCGGCGAGATCTTCTTGCTAAGCGGCCCGCTCGGAGCCGGCAAGACGGTCTTCGTAAAGGGAATCGCAGCCGCCCTGGGGATTGATCCCGCAGAGGTAACCAGTCCGACCTTTACACTGGTCAATCCCCATACGGGGCGGCTTACTCTTTACCACGTAGACCTCTATCGTCTCGATGCAGGCGCCACCGCTGCCAACGCCGTCGACCTTGAGGAGTTGCTGACAGATGAAGAGGCGGTGCTGGTAATTGAGTGGGCCGAGCGTCTAGGTCGCTATCCCTTATCCGGGAGTGTGTGGAGGATCAAGATTTCCGGAGACGGAGATGATCCGCGTTCAATCTCGATCCATTTAGCCGCGGATACACGCGGATGAACGAGGATCAAAGCCAAAACCAAAACAATTAGAACAACTCACTCGACGCATTCGATTGGTGCCTTTTCAGTCCTCGTTCATCCGCGTGTATCCGCTAAATGATGTCGCTGTGTTAGAATCGGACGTTAGATTCAGAAGAGGAGACTAGAAACGATGCCATATCCAGAAATCATGATTCGACCGATGCGGGAGGAATTAACGCGTTTAGGATTTGAGGAGCTCAAAACGCCTGCGCAGGTGGATGAGACAGTGCAAAACACCAAAGGGACTTTGATGGTGGTGGTGAACTCCATTTGCGGTTGTGCGGCTGGCAAGGCCCGACCGGGGGTTGCCCAGGCGCTGAACTATAACGTCCGGCCTGATAAGGTAGCCACAGTATTTGCTGGAGCCGATATCGAAGCAACTGAGCGAGCGCGAAAGTACTTCACGGGTTATCCGCCCTCATCCCCTTCGATTGCCCTCCTGAAAGACGGCAAACTCGTCTTTATGATGGAGAGGCACCAGATTGAAGGCAGAGGTCCGTCCGAGATCGCCCAGGAACTGACTAACGCGTTCGAACAGCACTGTGTTCGAACGGAAACAGTTGCCGGAAACTAAGAGATCTCACGTTCCGCTTGACTTAAGCGTCATGGCGGTTTTTCGCACCGGATGCTCCAACGGCTCCAAGATGCTTCACGACTTTAGAATGCGCCAATACTACATCGGGCGATTGTTGCAGTGAGCTGAAGTACTTTTTCTGAAAACCGCTCCCGGTCTCTGAAGGCGTTAGCAGGACTCGCGCCTGGTCGATAACCGCAACTGCCTCGCTGTTCTTTAGCGACTCCTTCACGTCCAACACCTCATCTATGCGCACCACAAGCTCTGACAGGCTATGTAGCCAGGCGAACCATGGATCGTGCATTACAAGTTGCAGAACTTCGTAACTATTGTCTACTCGCCCGTGTGTTTGTTCATACGCCTGACGCTCCATGTCCAGCAGAGTTTTGTGCAGATGCAACAACGGCTTTCGCAGCCGGTTCAAACGCTGAAGCGTCGATTCCTGGACCTCATTGTCAGAACCCATCGAGAATTCCCTTCACTCTTTTCGATTTATTGAGCTCAGATTTGCGCGGATGAACGGGATCAAATCAACAGATAGCATCAAGCGAGTTCCAGCGTTGGCTTACTGGTTGGTTTACCACGCCTCTTCAGATTCGTGTCATCCGCGTTAGTCCGCGGCTAAGATAATGGCTTGTATCTCCAAGACCATCCTATCGACATCACATGACTACGCGACCGAGTCTTGGGTTTGCGTGATGCCCTCAATGACTTTGTCAGCATCAAAAAGTCTGCGTTGGAACACGGTTGCGGGCACCTTCAGATTATAGAGCTTGATGCGACTGTTGAGTTCGGCGGCCTTCTCACGAAACTCAGCTACATTCCTTTCCCACGCGGTGTCATTCGGTGAGACACCTCCGGGACGATAAATCTTCCAGGCACGGGTCAGTGTTTGACGCGTGGCTTCGAATGTCGCATCAAAATCCTTCCGTTCCTCGATCCACGCCGGGGCGAAGCCGGCATCGCGAAGGAGTTTGTGAACCACGCGCAACTCGGGATCTTCGAATAGATTCTCACTCAGATCGACGGGCTGCCCCTTTCCCGGCAAATTATCAAACTCGCCGGCTTCGATTGCTTCGCGAAGCATTTTCTCGGCCATGGATTCCAAGCGATTCATAAAATCACCTGCTTTAGTAGAGCGGCACCCACAGCTCTAAGAATCATTTTTCCCTTTATCATAATTTAATAATTTATCATGTATCATTTTTCATTTGCCATTTAACAACCACGTCACCCCACTATGCGCGGAATCCTCGGCGCGGCAGCCGCGCTGGGATGCTGTTGCCGCGCACTCCACAGCTCCACTTGCCATGAAAGTTAAAGCATCAGAATCGGTTCCTCCAACTTCTCAGTTACTCTTGCGTTTCCCTGATAATGGCCAAATGAAAACTGAGAAATGATAAATGGAAAAATGATATGATCCTCCTCAATGCTCGCGCTTCTCACGCTTGATACTCCAATCGACGAACTGTATAAGTACCGGATTGCGCGTTTGGGCCAAACCATGTCACACAAGTTGGCGCTGGCATTAGCGGCTTACCATTCCAAGAAAATGGCCAGCGACGCGATTGTTGAGGATCTTCTGACCTATCTCCCCATGAGATACGAGGATCGATCGAATCTCGCCCGCATTCGGGATTTGAAGACCGGAATGGAAGCCTCGCTCGAACTCTACGTTAAGAATGCCGGGGGCTATCAGGTGGGGAAAAATCGCGGCTACGGCAAACCGAGGCTCTTCATCTTCGAAATTGTGGCGACGGACAAAGGTATGACCGGACGGGACGTCGTCGTCTGGTGGTTTGTTTCCGGGGCTCACGCGCACGACATCGTTGGCTACTACCTGAAGAGGCTCCTACGCGGTACCCGTTTCATTACTTTCGGAAAATGGGAGTGGGATGAGCGACGCGGAACTTTTGCTATGCGTCTGCATAAACCTGGCGATGAGCTCGAGCTGCTACCACCGCTGCCTGGACACGGGGATGGTGAGAAAAAGAGGCAAGGAGGAACTTCAGCAACGCTTGAGGATGACTTGGATGATGACTATCCAGGCGATCCTGAGCTGGCGGCCATTCATGCGGGTCGCCGGGTGCCTGTTTATCGCAAGCTGGGAGACTTCTCTTCCAAACAAATGCGGGAGATTGTTCATGGCACTCTGGAACTCATCCCTGACGAAGAACTCAAAGAGATGCTTCCCGATGAGCTGCGTCGGCGGCAGCATTTAATCGAACGCGCAAAAGCCTTTCGTCAAATTCACTTTCCGCCTGAAGACGTTCCACTCGCCGAATACGAAAAGGCCCGCAGTCCGGCACATCAAAGAATGATTTTTGAAGATTTTTTCTGGCTCGCACTGGGAATTGGATTAAAACGCGGCCAGAGAATCAGGGAAGAAAAGGGAGCCAGGATAAAAGTTAGCCTTCGGGTGAAGGAATCAATCGCTTCGATGATGCCATTCAAACTCACGAGCGCTCAGCGAAACGTAGTTAGGCAAATCTTCCAGGACATGCAATCCGATTCCCCAATGAATCGCCTGCTTCAGGGGGACGTCGGCAGCGGCAAGACGATCGTGGCGGTTATTGCTATGGTCGCCGCCATGGAAAATGGTTACCAGACAGCGTTGATGGCCCCAACTGAGATTCTCGCCGAGCAACATGCTCGCAACATCAAACGCCTGTTGGCCCGAACGCCTTATCGAATTGAACTCTTAACGGGTTCGTTGCGCGCTGCGGAGAAGCGAGCTCTGCACGTCAGTCTGGCCGCAGGCGAAATACAAGCCGCCGTGGGCACTCACGCTCTGGTGCAAGAGTCGGTCTCCTTTAGCAAACTGGGTTTGGTGGTAATTGATGAGCAGCACCGCTTTGGCGTCATGCAACGCGCAGAGCTGCGTGCCCGCGGCTTCAACCCAGACGTTCTGGTTATGACGGCTACTCCCATTCCCCGTTCCCTGGCGATGACCGTGTATGGCGACCTCGACGTTTCAGTGATCGACGAGATGCCCCCTGGGAGGACGCCGATCGAGACAAGGGTATTTGCCGACAACTCGGACGACCGGAACGAGGTGAAGCAGCTTCTTGCCCGCGAGCTTAAAGCTGGACGACAAATTTATGTTGTCTATCCATTGGTCGAAGAATCAGAGAAGATGGGCCTAAGAGACGCGACGAGGCGTTACGAGTATTTGCGCGATAAAGTCTTTCCCAAATATACGGTGGGACTGGTTCACGGAAAGATGAAGCCGGCGGAGAAAGATGAGGTGATGCGTCGCTTCGTGGCAGGGGGGATTCAAGTGCTCGTCTCCACCACCGTGATCGAAGTCGGTGTCGACGTAGCCAATGCATCCGTGATGGTAGTAGAGCACGCTGAAAGATTCGGACTCTCACAGCTTCATCAGCTCCGCGGACGTGTCGGCCGTGGAGCGGAAAAGAGTTACTGCGCGCTGCTGACCTCCGATAACAGAACAAGCGTCGCAGAAGAGCGTCTGGGAATCATGGAACAGACCAGCGACGGTTTTCTAATCGCCGAAAGGGATCTCGAGATTCGCGGCTCCGGCGAACTTCTGGGGACAAAGCAAGCTGGGCTTCCCGAACTTCGCATCGGCAATCTCTTCCGCGATCAGCAGATACTAGAGCAGGCACTGAAAGAAGCTGAATTCTACCTTACGAAGCGGGAAGGTTCTGTGGAAACCTCCAAGATGATTCAGCGGGTACGAGCCGACACGAGATTCGGCCTCGCCGCGGTTGGGTAGGCCTCCCTTGCCAAAGACAACTCAAGTTCCGTTAACTTGCAGCAAGGGGGCCAAGCGCAGTGACGCCCCGCTCGAATTCGCACGTTCCGCCCAAGCTTCCGGTGACGATTCAAGCTAGCACATTTGCAGGGTTGTCAGCCACGCCTTCTCAAGATCTAATATCACTTCGTTCAGAACAATCGGTAATCCCCACCACATACCTTGAATGGCTTTTCAGTTTAGTGATCTGGGGCAACACGTTACGGAGAGTGCTTGCGGACAACCTAAGGAGAGACTTAGTCTGGAGCTCGAGGCTGCCATTGAGAATAATCGCCGGGAAATATCGCGGGCGAAATTTGAAGAGCCCGCCATCGATGCAGGTACGGCCGACCTCCGATCGCCTCCGTGAAACCCTCTTCAATGTCATCGCTCCCCGAATCGAAGGTACCCGTTTTCTCGATCTCTGCGCCGGTTCGGGAGCAATTGGAATCGAGGCGCTGTCGCGTGGCGCCGCGCACGTCACCTTCGTCGATCGCTCGCGAAAGATGTGCGGCCTGGTTGAATCGAATTTGGACCTGGTTGGAATTCCGGAAAGTGAAACTGAGGTCGTTCAGGCGGAGGCAGAGGAATTTCTACGTAGACCCCTGACTCGTCGAGGAGGAGCCGGAACCCCCCCGCAGGTGAACCCGTGGGATCTGATTTACTTCGACCCACCTTACACTACCGACTACTTCGGAGTAATGAAGATGTTCGGTGAACAGACGCAAAGGCTGTTGGGTGAAACAGGCTTGCTGGTAATCGAACATCACCACAAGAATGACCTGCCAGAGCAGGTTGGCAACATCAGCCGGCAGCGAGCCCTAAAACAAGGTGACTCGGTGCTGAGTTTCTATGAAGTGGAACAAAATCGTAAAGGGTTGAAAGATGGGCCACTGACCCCGGGGGCAAATCGAGCATAACTAACAGCTCAACCCAGCCCGCCGAGTGGGCACAGCAGACCAAGAACCTTGCTTGCGTCGTTTATCTTACTCAGTGAGGTCGCTTATGTTGCCGCTGTCGCGCGCCTTCGCGGTGCTAGGAACTCAATGCGATTGACCCGGGGCTCACGAGGCTGTGAAAATCCTGAAAATTGGTCCATCAGAAATCATTCGACGTGATTTAAAAAACGCTTTACCAGGTCAATTATGGACCAAAAAAATTTTCCGAAAGTTTTTTCGTCTGAGTTTTCATAAGAGCCGCTCACGCCCCCCGCTTCGCGGGCTCTATCCACTTCGGCGCAGTCTGCTGCTAGAATCTAAGCCATGGTCGTACTCGGAATCGAAACGTCCTGTGACGAGACTGCCGCCGCGATTGTCCGTGACGGACGGGAAATCATGTCATCTGTTATCGCCTCGCAGATTGCCACACATGAACGTTTTGGCGGCGTCGTGCCCGAGCTGGCCTCACGCGAACACCTCGATAAGATTGTACCAATAGTCGATGAGGCTTTCGAGCGTGCTAAGGTGAAAACTGAGGACATCGATGGACTTGCAGTAACCGTAGGGCCGGGACTTGTGGGGTCGCTGTTGGTGGGAGTTTCTTACGCCAAGGCGATGGCCTTTGCGTTACAGAAGCCGCTGGTGGGAGTCAATCACATTGAAGGCCACATCTATTCGGTAGCCTTCGACAATCCGCCTGTCGAATATCCGGCGCTTGCCCTAATCGTTTCCGGCGGCCACACGAATCTTTTCCACATTCCCGAGACTGGCAAGTATAAGGTGCTCGCGCGCACGCGAGATGATGCAGCGGGCGAGGCTTTTGATAAGGTCGCTAAGATGCTGGGCCTCGGTTATCCCGGCGGGCCCATTATCGAGCGGCTGGCAGGTGAAGGTAATCCTCGCGCGGTGAAGTTCGCAATTCCAAGGATGGGTGACGGTCTCCCGGATTTCAGTTTCAGTGGCTTGAAGACTGCGGTTACAAAACACGTGAGGGAAACCGGATTACGTCCAGTCAGCAACGGCCAGGAACCATCGCAAAAAATAAAAGACCTTGCCGCAAGTTTCCAGAGCGTGGTAGTCAGATCTTTGGTGGGAACGATGGAGCGGGTCGCCAAAGAGTATCGACCGCGGACGCTAATAGTCGCGGGCGGAGTCGCCTGCAACGGAGCATTGAGAGCCGCGTCTTCAGACGCGGCAGCACGCCTGGGCGTGCCCGTCTACTTCCCTTCACTGCATCTTTCAACAGACAACGCCGCCATGATTGCCGCCGCGGGAACGGTCAAACTTCTGGCTGGCGAACGCGGCGGTCTCGATCTCAATGCGGATGTGACTTTACGACTGCAAAATATCGATCTGGAAGATGAAGCTCGGAAGCGCTCCGGTGTACGCTACCGGCTGTGAGCTAACTTGAGGTGTGGAAAAAGTTCCGGAGGTTGGTGTCCTAGCAGGCTGAAAAAGTGGTAAGCGGCAAGAAGCACCAGGGCGATCCACGAAACCACATTAAATAACTCGAATTAAAGCATTCATTCGTGCGGTTTCGTGTGGTTTCGTGAATAGTATTGTTCATCTCAACCAAAGATATCGCGGACTTTGTCGACCAGTCCGCGGTCTTCCAGATCTTTGCTTTCAACCGTTGCCAATTGCTCCAGCAGTTTCCGCTGTTCGCGCGTCAACGACGTGGGTGTAATCACAGTAGCTGAAACGAACAGATCACCACGGCCACGTCCTCCCAGCGCCGGCATGCCCTTGCCCTTCAAGCGAAAGACTGTTCCGGTCTGGGTGCCCACTGGAATTTTCAGTTTCTCTTCGTCGTCTAGAGTCTTGACGGAAATTTCCGCGCCCAGCGCCGCCTGCGCAAAAGTTATGGGCACCGCTACATACAAATTACTTCCCTGGCGCTCAAACTGCTCATGTTCCGCCACATGGATCACAACGTACAGATCGCCGGCAGGGCCGCCGCTGGTTCCCGTCTCCCCTTCCCCTTGCACACGCAATCGAGATCCAGTTTCAACTCCAGCAGGGATCTTTACCTCCATCTGCTTTTCGCGTTCGACCCGCCCCGATCCCTTACAGTCAGCGCACGGACTGCTAATGATCCGGCCAACTCCGCGGCAGGCGTGACAGGTACGGGCTACCGAGAAGAAACCCTGCTGATACCGGATCTGTCCAGCGCCACCACAGGTGTTGCAGGCTTCCGGTTCGGTTCCGGCGGCTGCGCCGGAACCTTTACAAGTCTTGCAACTCTCGAGGCGCGGAATTCGCAGCTGAGCGGTCATTCCCTCAGCTGCTTCTTCCAGAGTGATCTCCAGATCGTAGCGCAAGTCGGCGCCACGTTGCGCTGATGAACGGCGGGCTCCACCCCGTCCGCCACCAAACACATCGCCAAATCCAAACAGGTCGCCCAGAATATCTTCAATGCCACCAAAACCAGGCGCGCCCCAGCTGGGGCTAACACCACTCGACACCCCCGCGTGGCCAAAGCGATCATAGCGCCGACGCTGCTCTTGATCGGCAAGCACTGAGTAGGCTTCTGCAGCTTCCTTAAATTTCTCTTCGGCTGAGGTGTCGTTCGGATTTTTGTCCGGGTGATAAAGCATCGCCAGCCGCCGGTAGGCGCTTTTGATTTCTTGATCTTTTGCGGTGCGGCTTACGCCCAATACTTCGTAATAGTCCCGTTTATCCATCCTGCGTATTCTCTATCCTCTCATTTATGATTTAGTCGCTCGCGAACATGTTCGAGTGGCTTGTTAATGCGGATCCTCGACTTTATCTGACGCGGCATTTGCGGTGGGTTTCATCATGGACACGGTAAGTTGGCTGGCGATCCGCTCGAGAGCGTTAAGAGCTTTTTCAATTTGCTCTGGGGTGCCTGTATTAACGGCAGTTCGGCTTTCTTTGAACACTCGCTCGGCAATGTCTTGATCGTTGTCGGAAACCAGGCCGCCGAACTTATCGAACGACTTTCTAGTGTTTCGCAGAAGCGATTCCAGCCTGTTGTGGAGTATGGCCCTCTGCTTGGCTTCGCGATCAGTCTCGGCAAAGTTGGTGGCCTCGTTGATGAACTGGTCGATCTCTTCTGGAGTTAGACCCGACGTAGGCGTAACGCGCATCTGCTGCTCGCGCCCGGTTGCCTTATCCTGGGCCGAGACAGATACGATCCCGTTCGCGTCGACTTCAAATGAGACATCAACCTGGGGTACGCCGCGCGGACTAGGTGGGATGCCCACTAGCTCGAACTTCCCTAACGAACGATTGCCGGTCGCCATTTCGCACTCGCCCTGCAAGATGTGAATCTCAACAGATGCCTGGTTGTCTACCACGGTAGTGAATGTCAGGCTGTTCCGCAGTGGGATCGTTGAATTGCGTTCGATGATTCTGGTGAACAATCCACCGCGGGTTTCCAGACCAAGGCTGAGGGGCAATACATCAAGCAGCACAATATCTTTAATGTCGCCGGTTAGGACGCCACCCTGAATGGCCGCTCCCATCGCGACTACTTCGTCAGGGTTAATCTCCGCAGATGGCTTCTTGCCAAATATCTTTTCGACCGTGCGTTCGACGATTGGTGAACGTGTCTGGCCGCCGACCAAAATGACTTTATTCACATCCTTAGCTTGAAGTTTCGCATCGTCCAGTGCTTTATGACAGGGCGCCACCGTCTGCTCGATGAGGTCGCCTACGAGTTCTTCAAACTTATCCCGAGTCACGGATTTGTTAAAATGCTTAGGGCCGGTTGCATCCGCGGCGATGAAAGGAAGATTGATATTAGTTTCGGCCGACGAAGATAGTTCACACTTCGCGCGTTCGGCCACTTCCTTTAAACGCTGGAGGGCCAGCCGGTCCTGGCGCAGATCGATTCCGCTGTCTGTCAGAAACTGATCCGCCATCCAGTTCATTATTCTTTCGTCGAGATCCTCACCACCCAGGAAGGTGTTTCCGGAGGTCGACAATACCTCGAAAACACCTTCGTTCATTTCGAGGATCGAAATATCAAATGTGCCCCCCCCAAGGTCATAGACCGCGATGCGCTCAACCCCAGACTTACCAAGGCCGTACGCCAGGGCGGCCGCGGTGGGTTCGTTGATAATGCGCTCGACTTTCAGGCCGGCGATTTTCCCCGCATCCTTAGTCGCCTGGCGTTGCTTGTCATCGAAATAGGCGGGTACGGTAATAATCGCATCGGTCACAGGCTCGCCCAGAAAATCTTCAGCTGCTGCTTTTAGTCGCTGCAAAACGATGCCCGACAGCTCCGGCGGGCTATAGCTTCGCCCCTGGACACGAACCCGCGCGTCGCCATTGGGCGAGTCAACAAGTTCAAAAGCCGAAGTCTCGCGCATGCGCTGAAGTTCGGGGGAGTCATACTTCCTGCCGATCAGACGCTTGACCGCATACACGGTATTGGCTGCGTTGGTCACGGCCTGACGCTTCGCGATTTGTCCGACCAGGCGTTCACCCTTGTCGGTAAAACCGACAACACTGGGAGTAGTTCGGCCACCTTCCTTGTTCGGCACAATCTGGACCGCTCCGCCTTCCAATACGGCGACGCAGCAATTGGTCGTCCCTAAATCTATTCCGATTGCTTTTCCCATTGGTTTACTGGTCTACTGGTTTACTTCTTCACGGCTACCTTCACAAGTGCAGGTCGGATTAGTTTTTCGCCGAGGCGGTAACCACAGATTAACTCCTGAATAACAGTGTCGGGCTCGTACTCGTCAGTAGCCTCCGACACTACGGCTTCATGAATATGCGGGTCAAACCGCTCGCCCACGGCGGTAATCCGTTTCACACCGAGGGCTTCGAGTACTCCGGAGAGTTGTTTAAAGATTAGATCGACCCCACTTAAGAAGTGTCGAAACTCGTCCGATTCAGTTGATTCGAGGTTTGCTTCAACATCAAGCGCCCGCTTGAGATTGTCAAGAACCGGCAGCAGCTTTGCGGCAATCTCCACGATTGCCCCTTCATATCTGTGAGTGCGTTCGCGTTCAACTCTCTTGCGATAGTTTTCAAAATCGGCCTGTCTGCGCGCCAGCCGATCTCTCAGGTCCGCAATCTCGGCCTCTACTCTTTTCAACTCGGCTCGAGTTGCGACCAACTCAGCAAATACCGGGCCGCCAAGCTCGCCGGTATTCGCGCGGGTCGATGAATACGGAACCTCGTCCGTGTCTACTCCGTCGGAGCTAAACTCAGGCAGATCCTCATATGGTTCCTCAGACTTATTCTCAACCTCCTCGACGCCTACGTCGCCAAACTCCTCTCGGCGGATGTCCTCATTAGACCCGTTCACTGCGCGCGGCTCATCCCCAGTCTGAGACCCGCCGGAAATCTCGTTCTCCTGTTCTCGATCCACGAATTCAACCGGAATGCAGTTCGTTTTTTTATTTGGGGACATCGAACTACGGTACCAAAAACTCTTAAAGGGTATTGTTAACGGTCAAGGTGTCAGTAAAGAGGGGTTTCTTCACCCAGTCGCCGCTCAATCAGCCGAGCCATGTAGTTTACCATAGCCATGATGCGTGAATATTCAATTCTCATAGGTCCAACGACTCCCAGCGTACCGGAGTTTTCGTTGAAGCCAATTCGATAAGGGGCGGTAATAAGGGCACAATGACGCATTGAGGAGGAAGGATGCTCCCTTCCAATAACTACGTTGACGTCACCACGAAATGCTGGTTGCTCCCGAGAGACACACTCGTTGAGTATTTTCAGCAAACGCGATTTTTCTTCGAACGTGCGAAACAGCTCACGCATTCTGTCAACATCGACAAAATCGGGCTTAATAAGCATGTTGGAGGCGCCATCAACATAAACCTCGCCGCCGCTTGACTCCTCATCATTCAAGCTCATATCGCAAAGCAAAATAGCGTTGCGAAGAAGCCGATCATACAGGGCCTTTTCTTCTCTCATCAGCTCCAGGATTTCAGTGCGAATGGTAATTAGACTCTTACCGCTGAATTCCGTGTTCAAGTAGCGGGCCGTACGCTCCAAATCTTCCTGGGTAAGGTTCTCCTCCAAGCGAATGATCCTGTTGTGGATGATGTTGGACGTAGTTACCAGCACTACCAAGATCCGTTTGTCAGAGAGTTGCAGAAACTCAATGTGACTTAGCCGGTTCTCCGCCAGAGATGGCGAGACAACGATTCCGACGTTCTCTGAAAGTTCGGAGAGCGCATGGGAAGCCCTTTCCATCAGCCGTTCCGGAGACGAAGAAGATTCAAGCCCGGTTGAAGAGAAAACCGCATCGATTGTCTTGAGATCGGCTCTTGAGAGGCGCGCCTCTCCAAGCATATTGTCGACGTAATAACGGTAGCCCTTGTCAGTGGGGATTCGGCCAGCTGAGGTGTGCGGCTGCTCTACTAGCCCCGCTTCTTCGAGTTCCGCCATGACATTTCTAATCGTAGCGGAGCTCCAGCCATGGCCATGAGCGAACCGGTCCGACAACACTAGGGAACCCACTGCCTCCCCCGTGACGAGGTGCTCCTTAATTATGGCAGCGAGCACAGCTTGTCCCCGGGAATCAGGAGTGTTTTTTTCTGAGGTTTGAAGATTACTACGACGGGGCATTAAAGGTTCAATTATGCTGTTCGGAACGAAGAAACGGTAACGTCGCTCATGGGAAGGGTACCGCTGCAACCGACCAACTTACCGCTCGAGCACTACCGTATTATAAAGGAATCATCAAGTGGCTGCAAACAGAGGGATTTAACCGTGATTAACCTGCGGTCAATTCTCCCCAAGGTGTTGATTCCTCACTTACATACACTTAAGTCCCCAATCGTTGAAGGTTGATTCGGGGGCTTTAACTGATGTAACCCTAGGGTTTAGAGCTGTATACTTAAGCCTCTCAGTTTTTTTACCCCTTGGGTTAGGGCTATCAGGCCGGTTTCATTGGGGTTTTCTATGACTGCTGGAAATCAATTGACGCCCCACAGCGGAGCTACTTAAGATGTTTCCCAAACGGAATGGCACCGGGGTCCGAGCTCCCCCAGGTTAATTAGGGGGCATGGGGCGTGCCCTCCCGTTAAAAGTAGAAAATTGCTGAATTACGGCGTGTCGGGGCTAACTTGTAGGAGCACTGGCGATGACTGAAGTCAAAAGGTTTGTTGCAGACGCATTTCGCCATCTGGGAAACAATCGTCCCGTCCCTGAGATTGAGGTTCGCTTTTATCCCTATGCCGGATTACACCATACCATCAGAGTGCGCTCAGGACGGGTGTACGTTCGTTTATCCGACATTTGTAAGGGTGCTCCACCAGACGTCCTGCGCGCACTCGCCTTCGTCCTGGTGGCCAGGCTGTTAGGGAGAAGAATTCCAGACGTGCACAAACGGGTATACCAGGACTACTCCGTAACATCGGAGGTCATGCGCTCCTCTGATCTGGCTCGTCGCCGGCGTGGCCGTAAATTGATTTCGTCAGCTCACGGCGAGGTTTATAACCTGGACAAGATGTTTACTAAGCTGAACCGCCGGTATTTCGACGGAGGATTGGCGAAAGCAACACTTACATGGTCACAGCGTCGAACTCGCAATATTCTGGGCCATCATGATCATGTTTACGACACAATCACTGTTAGCAAGACGCTCGATTCACTTGAAGTCCCCGAATGGTTCGTTGAGTCTATTCTTTATCATGAAATGCTGCATATTAAACACCCGGCGCAGCTAATCAACGGTCGACGCTATTATCACACCAGTGCCTTTCGTCAGGATGAGCGTCGCTTTCCCCATTACAGCGACGCCCAGAAATGGCTCGAACGGGTAGCCCGTCAGCGAAAGGTCCCGCGTGCTCGCGCGGCTTAGCTCTTTTGGAACCTCATCGAGACGAGCCGTTAAGCAAGTGAGGTAGGTGGGCTCCTCAAAAAGGCGGCTGATCCGAAACCGTAAGGTTCCGGTGAAGCCGTCTTTTCAGCGTGGTTTTCCTTCCATGTATTGACAACTTTTCGTTTGGACGCTGGACAAAGATCTTAGGGCCTCGTTAGACTACCTGTCTCGTTAAGGCGCAACAATGCCCACCTATCGCTGTAAGAACTTGACCAACCAGTTACGGAGATTGAAATTAGTCTATGGCTATTTCAGCAACCCAAATTCGGCGCGGCATGGTAATCGTCTTTGAAGGTCAGCCCTGCAAAGTCGTCGAGTTTCGCCACCATACGCCTGGGAATTTGCGCGCGATGGTGCAAACCAAGCTTCGGAACATTAAGACGGGGGCATCTTTCGAGCATCGGTTCCGTTCTGCCGACACGGTGGAGCGGGCAAGTTTGGAACAGCACGAGATGGAGTACCTTTATTCCGATGGCTCCCATCACCACTTCATGAATACCGAAAACTACGAACAAGTTGCGCTCAGCGAAGAGGATCTAGGCGATGCGGCTCAGTGGCTCAATCCCGGACTCAGGTTGCAAACCGAGTTTTATGAAGGGGCGCCCGTGGGCATTGATCTTCCGCCCTCCCTTGAACTCACCGTAACCCGCACCGAGCCCACCATGAAGGGGGCGACTGTCTCAAATGTCAACAAGCCGGCCACACTAGAGAACGGGGTCACCATCACCGTACCACCCTTTGTTAATGAAGGGGACCGCATCCGCGTTGATCCAACCGAAGGCCGATACATTGAACGGGCGAAGTGAACGTGGGTTATCCGCAAGTGACCAGGGTGATGAGAGATCCACGGGACACGCCATAACACTCGTCCGTCCTTATGTATTTTGTATACAGCCTCTTACTAACCATCTGCTTTCTGATACTGCTTCCCCGCTTTCTGTTTGACGCGTTTCGGCACGGCAAGTATGTGGCTGGATTTCTGGAACGGCTGGGGTCGCTTTCAGCAATTGAGAGCCAGGGGCGACCCATTGTATGGATCCACTGCGTATCCGTTGGGGAGTCTCAGGCGGCTCGGCCGCTGGTGCGGCGTATAAGACAACGTCTTCCCGACCATGTTCTCGCAATATCAACCACGACCCTAACAGGTCAAAATCTCGCCTGTGAACTATTCAAAAGTGACGCCGCAAAGGTTTTTTATTTTCCCTTCGACTGGCGCTGGACAGTTCGGCGCGCACTGAAAGCAATCAACCCATCTGCTGTTCTGATCCTGGAAACCGAGCTTTGGCCGGGCTTTCTGCGAGAGTGCCACACGCGGCAAATTCCGGTGGCCATTGTAAATGGACGGATCTCCCATCAATCTTGGCGTAGATATAAATGGATAAGCGGGTTTGTCTCGCGGGTTCTCGAATGTCTTAGCGTCGCCATAATGCAAACGGAGGTTGATGCTACGCGAATTCGCAGTCTCGGGCTGTCACCCGGTAAAGTTTTCGTTTCGGGAAATCTGAAATTTGATGCCGGCAGAATGTCTTCTTCAAATTCATTGGCTGGCGAACTGCAACAACGGTTCAATCTTGTCAACGAGGCGCCATTAATTCTCGCCGCCAGCACTCACGCTCCCGAAGAACGCCTGATGCTGAAAGCCTTTCAGCGCCTCAGAACCGAGTCGTCTCAAAAAGCCAGACTATTGCTGGCGCCGCGCCACCCTGAACGCTTCGCAGACGTAGCTTCACTGCTCGACAGCTCTGGACTGACCTGGACCCGCCGCTCGAACATGGCCAGCCCAAAGGATGAAACTTGCGACGCAATTCTACTTGATACCATCGGCGAGCTGCCGGCCATCTATTCCCTGGCTGCTATAGTCTTTGTAGGGGGAAGCATCGCGAACAGTGGCGGGCATAACATTCTCGAACCTGCGGCCGTGGGTGCGGCAATAGTCACGGGCGCACATACTCACAACTTTGACGGGATCGTTACAATCTTTGCCAAGAACCAGGCGATTATTCAACTGCCCGTCCTTTCCGACGGGCAAGCTGAGTGTGCACTGGGAAATGTGTTTAGAGAACTCCTAACTGACAACGAACGGCGAGGAGAACTCGGGCAGCGGGCGAAGCAACTGGTTGAACAGAATCAGGGGGCCACCGAGCGCACCCTGGACTTGCTCGACTCGTTGCTCAAGCACACACGACTAACCGTCAACCGCTAACGCTGATGGTCTCGAAACCCCATGAGCTCGATTTCCAAGGCGATGCTACCTTATCTGAGCACCCTCTACAGGGCCGTAACGCAAACACGACTCGAGGCGTACAACAGAGGTTTGCTTTCAGTCACTAAGCTTGCCGCCCCAGTTATAAGCATTGGGAACCTGACTACCGGCGGCACCGGTAAGACTCCTCTAGTCGAGTGGGTGTGCCGAACGCTGGCTCGGAAGCAAAGAAGAGTATGCGTTCTTACACGCGGTTATGGACGCCGTAACCCCAGATCCCGAGTGGTCGTTTCAGATGGCGCCACTGTTTTGACCAACGCCGCGGAAGCGGGCGATGAACCCTTCTTGCTGGCACAGAACCTAAAAGGACTCGCTGCCGTGATCAGCGATCCAAATCGTATCGCCGCCGGTAGGTGGGCTATTGATAAGCTCGGTGCCGAAGTTTTTGTCTTGGACGACGGGTTTCAGCATCTCGCGCTGGAGCGCGATCTCAACGTTTTAACAATCGACGCAACCAACCCATGGGGCGGTGGAAAGCTCTTGCCGGCTGGCAGTCTGCGCGAGCCTCGGTCCGGTCTATCTCGCGCCGATTGCGTCGTCGTGACCAGAGCAGATCAAAGCGATGACCTGGTCTCGGTGCAAGAGGAGATTCAGAGACTTATGGGCTCTCGCCCTGTAGTCACGTCGGAAATGACAGTCAAGGCTTTTTCCAGGATGAACCCCGAACCACAAGAAGAGCCCTTTTTCTTGCCTCAGCCGGCGGCGGCGTTCTGCGCGGTAGGAAATCCTGAGTCATTCTTTGAACTGCTGCGCCGCGCAGGTATCGATCCGGTTTTCACCCGCACTTTTCCAGATCACCACCAGTACACGCAGACAGACATCGACTCTTTGATAAAGAAGTCTAGAGAAATCGGTGCGCAAAGTATCATCACAACAGCCAAAGACGTTGTCAGACTACAACCGAGCAAGTTTGAGTTCCCGTGTTACGTAATGCACATCGAGATTTCGATCCGCGATGAGCAGAGGATTATCCAGATGGTGGATGCCGCTGCAGATGCGTGATTTCGGTTGCCCGGTTACCGTGATGGCGGGACTGAGTGGTCCGGAGGTGTGGCACTACGCTGGGGGGCCGGCGAGCTGCTTGGCGAAGGTATAGGTGGCTGCTCATTTGTTTTCACGCGATTGATAGGAGATGGCAAAGGAATGTACGTCGTAGGCGGCTTGTTCGTATTCTCGTTTGAGTTTTGGTTCGCAATGTCTGAGTTCGCGTTGCTATTAGCGTTTACCATAGGCGAAGGCGTTGCCTCAGTGTTCGCGTTGGTATTTTCGTTCTCCTTCACATTAGGCACCTGTTTTACAGTGGTCCCACCCAAAGGAATCTCCGCTTCAGCTTTTCCGGTAGCCGGAGGTGAAGGTTCTACGGCCTGACTGTTTGGATCGGCAACCAGTTCCGGTTGAGACTGATTGTCGTTCGCCGAGCTCCTCGTAAACGCATATACGACTGCAAAAACGAGTAGCAGACCTGCGAGCGAAGGAATCAGGATCTTCCATAGGTTTAGATTGCTTGCCAGCGAAGCTGCATACATCTCGGTCTTTCGCGGCGCGACGTTCGTTACCGGCCCATTATCCCCCCTTTGCCGCACCATTGTTTCCTCATCCACTTCTGTCTCAGCATGCTCTCCAGTCGAATGGGTCGGAACAACGATCCGATGAGTCGTGGGTACCGGAGTCAGTGCGGCCACTTCGACACCCGACGCTGTAGTCAGGTCTTCAACCAAATCTCCCACATGCTGGTAGCGATGATCCGGAAGCTTGGCCATTGCTCGTTGCACAACGCGTCCTACGCCCGAGGGCAAATCTGGCCTTTCCTGCAAAACCGAAGGAGCTTCGTCCTGCAAATGCTTCATCATGATTGCGGTCGGCGATGGCCCCGTGAAAGGTACGTGCCCGACCAGCATCTCGTAGACGATCACGCCCAGCGAATAGAGATCGGAGCGCCTATCGATTTCCGACGCTTGCGAACATTGCTCTGGGGACATGTATTGCGGGGTGCCTATTACTAAATCCGGAGCGGTGAGACCGGGATTGTATGCACCGGTTGGCTCCTGGATCTTGGCGATGCCGAAGTCCAATACCTTTGCATAGTCAGGCCCAGCGGAATTCAACAACATGATGTTCTCGCTCTTCAGATCCCTATGCACTACACCTTGCTCATGGGCCGCGTCCAATGCCCCACCCACCTGCCGGATGATTTCGACCACTCGCGGCAGTGGCATCGGGCCTTCTTTTCTGACGATCTCTTTGAGTGTTTTACCATCGAGATACTCCATTACCAGGAAGACGACCCCGTCCTCGGATTCTCCGAAATCCGTTACGCTTACGGCATGAGGATGAGATATCCGAGATGCAGCCCGAGCCTCCCGCGAGAAGCGCGCAACTAACTTTTCGTCAGCTGCAAGGGCTGGCCGCAGCACCTTAACTGCCACCGTCTTGTCCATTAAAACGTGTGTGCCGCGATAGACTGTACCCATGCCTCCTTCATTGAGACGGTTGTCCATTCGGTACTTGCCAGCAAGGACTTGGCCAAGTAAAGAGTCGCCAGTCTTCTCAAGAGCGACACCGTCAGAAGGACACAGTGTGGTGGTGTCCGGATATTCCGTCCCGCAATTCGGACATGTTTTCATTGACGGATTGTGGCCTCGCTGCTTTCTATTTGGGAGACATATCAGCGTATCACAAGGCTTTCGAGACAAGCAAAGATGGGGAAAAGATTGAAACAAAGATGCGAGCGAAGCTCTAAAGCTCAACTCGCATCTTTTCCTACGGGTATGCTCGATACGCTATGTTTTTACGAACACAATAACCAGCGCGAACAGAACCAGCGATTCGATCAGCGCCAGCCCCAAAATCATCATTGTCTGAATTTTGGCGGAGGCGCCGGGATTACGGGCCGCCCCTTCGCAAGCGGCCGCGCCGATACGGGATTGGCCCAGAGCGCCGCCAAAGACCGCAATGGCAAAGCCAATGCCCGCGGCGATTGCCTTGAGCCCAGCCGAGTTATCAGCTTCCTGCACAGGGACCTGTGCAAGTACGGGCATGGCGGTCATCAACATGCCCACCATGGCAAAGAAAAGGATCCTGAGTTTTCTCATTAACGTTTCTCCCTTTGAAGTCGCTCAAGAATGAGTGGGTACAGTTACAAACCAAATAGAAGTCGGAACTGGTTAGTATGATTTCGCCTGCCTCCGGTATCCACCGCCACTCGAACAACGGCGCTCCTGCGAAACAGACATGCCTCAAAACGCGAAGCTATGACTTGCTCAGTAATTCCATCCGCGTAAGTCTGCACCCTGCGGTACTGCATTTGCGATCAACGCACCCAGCACAGTGCCAGAGCCGCTCGAATCGCACTTCGGTATTTCTGCTGGCGGATGCCATCACGACACTGCGAGCGCTTCCTGCTCGAGGCCCGGATGGTCCTCGATATCCTGCTCACCATGCTGGTCGTGTTCTTCATGCGGTGCATGCGATACTTCGCTTAAATAGAGTTGCGAAAGCAGGATAAAAACGAAGGTCTGCACGAACGCCACAAAAACGCCGAGCGGCATCAGCAATATCGGCAATAGCCACTGCGTAATTGGCGGGTAGATACCAGCAACCGTGCTGGAAACCTGTTCGTCGGCAAAGATGTTTCCAAACAGACGGATGCCCAAAGAGAAGGGGCGGATGAGGTTGCTGATTACTTCAATCGGGAAAATCAACCAGGAAATCCACCAAATCGGACCAGCCAAATGCTTCAGATGGCCGAGAACCCCATTCTCTGCGATGCCCACGTAGTTGTAATAGAGGAATGAAGTTAGGCCGAGAGCGAAGGTGACGCTGGTTGCCGCGGTCGGCGACATAAATAATGGGAATAGACCCATTAAATTAGAAACTAAGATTAGCACTGCGAAAGTCATCACAATCGGGAAGTATTTTAATCCCTGCGGACCCACAATGTCCGCGAGCATGTCGCGCACGGCCAGCACACCCACCTCGAGGGTCTGTTGTCCAGGTCCCGGCTCCTCGGTTGACAGCTTTCCCTTAAAAATCCAGATGAGGGTCACACTTAGTATGCACGCGATCACAAACATCACCGTGTACCATGGAATCGCTGTCTCGGGGCTATACGGCCCAAACACGGCCTCCGGCGTCGTATGAAACTTTGCGAAAAACGATTTCCACAGCGGATAGCTGTACTTCATCTGGAGCTCATAGACTGGCTCGCCAAAGTAGTGATTAACCAACTCGACGATGATCGGGGTATGATGTGCAGACTCCGCCGCTTTTTCGCCGTGCTGCGCAGCCTTGGCAGTCTCCAGCAACCAGAACATTAAGAGATTTCCTTTCGATTGATGATTGCGAGATAGAACTCTCTAAAAGCTTCAACAAACAATGCCACCACGAAACTGCATAGCCCCGCTACCGTTGCAGGTAAGGAGACAATGTTTAGCTGATATGCAGCGAACACAATTGTCCCGACCACGAAGTAGCGCAAGACATACCGCACCAACTTAATCTGAGGTTTTATGCCCTGGCCCAAGGCGAGATCGAAGCCGGCTGAAATGGAGGTTCGCATCCAATAGTGGTTAAGCAAAGAAAGCATCCCACCTGCCAGCAATCCGGTGGTAATTCGCCACGGCGCGAAAGGTGCGCTGATAATCACGGCTAACCCAACCGCACCTGCCATGGTGCAGAAAATGCGCCCATCGATACCGTTCTCAGCCGCGGTCGTAAGCGCGCTCCCGCTTGCATTGATTCCAGTTTCTTTCATTTAGCGAAGCGGGCGATTTTACACGGGCAAACGGCGAATTGTCGAGTTCACGATAGCTTTGAAGTCAGCCTCACAAACTGGTAAAAGCCGGCCACGGCGCCGAGTACAATGCCGGTTACCAACAACCAGGGAGCCGTTCTAAGCCACCAATCCAACAGCCAGCCGACACCACAAAACCCGATAACGGACACGAACAAGTTAAAAGCGGCCGCGTAAGCAATGCCGCTTTTGCGATTTGTTTCCTGATCGTCCTTACTCACCATAGCGCTTTACCAACTCTCGCGGGTTAAGAAATTCTTTGGTAATTCGTAAAGCAGAGCACGGCGAGAATGGCGCATGGAATCGTGTATAAAGCACACGTGCGTGCACCAGCAGGCCTTGCCTCCGTCGAGAGCGTTCAGCTCCATTTTTCGCTCATGCGCAGCCCATAGCGCTTCAAAGTCATAATCAAAATCGCGGAGGGTCGCAAATTTCTTACGCAGCTCACAAGCACGCACGTCGCCGTTGTAGTCGATCACAGCCGTGGTTTCACCGGCCGTGCACGGGAAAGGCCATGCAGTCGGCGTTTCAAAGTTCGCGTGTTGAGTTCGGTAATGGGTCGTTATCGCACCAACGTAAGCAACATTCTTGACAAACCGTTCGCTGGCGTCAGCATCGGCGAACATTCGATCACCGTAGCGCTTGGTCAATCGCGAGACGAACGAATAGATGCCGGGAAGCCACTCAGCCGGCACTTGTTTGATCTCCTCGTCAACAGGTGTTTCACCCCTGATGATATTGAAATAATGGCCGTCCAGTCGGAAGTTCTGCCACATGTATTCCGCAAGTTTTTCTATCTCGGTGTAATTCTGCGCGCACACGACGGTGTTTACGTTGAGTCGAAAACGATCTGTGTATTTTTTCTTTAGAGGATAGAGCGACTCGATGCAATCCAGAGCCTTGCCCCAATTTCCCGGCACTCCCCGAATGTGATTGTGAGTTTCGCCATAACCATCGAGGGCAACGTTGAGATAGAGAGCGAGCTTGGAATGCTTGCCGAGAGCCCGGTCAACAATCTCGTAGACGCGTGTTTTGATCAGCGCGTTAGTGGGGATAATCACGCGCTTGACGCCGTTGTTGGCAACGAAGGTATCGATAATCTCCGAGACGTCACGGCGCAGGGTTGGCTCGCCGCCTGACAGCCAAAGGTCAGTGATTGGCGGCATGGTCCGCGAGACCTGCTCAATCTGAGCGAAGGTCATGTCACCCGGATTATTCAACTCTGCGTGGTAGAAGCAGGTTTTGCAGAATGCGTTGCAGCGGGAAGTAACGAAGAGGATAACGGTTCCCAGGCGCAGCTCACGTTTACTGTCGCGCAGAAGTTGAACTAGTTGTACGGCTTTATTGGGCATCTCATCGGGTGTCAGGTATCGGGTATCAGGTATCGGGTGTCGGGTGTCGGCATCAGTTAGAGACGGTTTGGAGTCGCCTTGACCGGCACCCGGCACCCGACACCTGAC
>JACCSP010000141.1 GCA_013812905.1 Pyrinomonadaceae bacterium | reverse complement strand
GTAGTTCGCTTCTTAATACGGTAGTTTTCCAAGTGTCGTTTGCAATGAAGAAAAAGAACCTCCTTCAACGTATCATCATTATAGCCATTGTTACGCTGGTAGGCGTTTATATTGTCATCGGCCCACGTCGCAAGCCCGTGCTTAGAGATTTTACCTGGTCTGGAATCAAGGCCACTCTGGCTTCGAACATCCGTCTTGGCCTCGACCTGAAGGGCGGTTCTCACCTGGTAATGCGGGTAAAGACTGATGAGTTTTTGAAGAAGTTGACAGAAGGCAATGCGCTCGCCATTCAGACTGCGGCACGAGACGCGGGATATCCACCCAATGACGTGAAGGTGGAAGCGACCTCCGGCAACTATAGAATGATTCTTGAAGCTGCTGATCCGTCAAAGCTTGGCGACATCGAAGAAGCCGTAAAGAAAAAGGTCGATCTTACTGAATGGACCTCATCAAACAGCGGCAACACGATCACCTGGACCATAACGCCCACTGCTCAACGAGCACTGGCGGAACAAGCGACCGAGCAGGCCAAACGCATCATTGAAAGCCGCCTGGATTCTGTCGGTGTTGCAGAGCCTCTCGTGCAGCGACACGGAGCCCTAAGCTCGCACCAGATTTTGGTGCAGATGCCCGGCATCCAGGACCCAGAGCGCGTCAAGGACTTGCTAAAAGGTGAGTCGAGGCTTGAGCTAGTTCACGTTGTCAGTCCGGCCAGCCCGGCACCGGTGCAGACTTACCCCACGAAAGAGGAAGCAGAGACTTCTTTGGGAGGAACCGTTCCAAATAACCGAAAGGTGCTTGAGTATTTGGAACGCACGGAGCCTCAAACCGCCGGCCAACCGCCTCCTGCCGCTGATAAACCCAAGCAATGGGTAGTAGTGGAATGGCCTCCCGTAGTTGACGGTAGCGAACTGCGTAACGCGGCCGCGACCCAGTCTCAGGGTGGAGCTTCAGATTACCAGATAGCCTTTTCCTTCAAGCCCACGGGAGCGGAAAAGTTTGGCACTTGGACCGGTGCAAACATTAACCAGTATATGGGCGTGGTGTTGAATGACAAGGTCGAATCAATCGCTTTCATCAAGTCCCAAATCTTCGATCAGGGTGAAATCAGCGGGCGCTTCACCAAGCAGTCTGCTGATGATCTGGCGCTTACATTGAGGTCCGGAGCTTTGCCGGCGCCCATCGAGTATCAGGAAGAGCGGACGGTGGGTCCTAGCCTGGGTGCTGATTCAATTCGCTCGGGCGTCCGGGCGTCAGTCTTCGGCCTGCTTTTCGTTGTAGTCTTTATGCTGTTTTACTACCGCGGCGCAGGCGTGAATGCGGTGGTGGCGTTACTCCTAAACATGATCCTGATGCTGGCAGCTCTGATTGTATTCGGCGCCACCCTAACTCTGCCGGGTATTGCAGGAATGATTCTGACGATTGGTATGGCCGTCGATTCGAACGTGCTGATTTTTGAAAGGATTCGCGAGGAGCTGCTCACAGGTAAGACGATCCCCTCGGCGGTGGAGCAGGGATTTCAGCGGGCCATTGTGACTATTATTGATACGCACGTCACCACAATTATTTCGTCACTGTTCTTGTTTGTCTTTGGCACGGGGCCTCTGCGAGGCTTTGCAGTCACGCTGGTGCTTGGCCTGGTAATAAATCTCTTCTCCGCTGTTTATGTTTCGCGCACCATTTTCATGTGGCAACTAGGTCGCAAGCGTCGGATTGAGGCGTTAAGTATCTAATAATGGCGACAAGCACTCGTAGTCGTCACCAGCTCTTCTTCTGGATCTTATGATTCAAGTTTTTAAAAGCGTTAATTTTGACTGGCTCGGGCGACGCCGCTTGTTCATTGGGATTTCAGTTGCCCTGATGCTGGCTGGCCTCGGTTCAGCCATGTTTCGTCAATGGAAGCATCCCGATGGAGCGTTTAACCTAGGAGTGGACTTCAAAGGCGGGACCGTCGTTACCACGAAGTTCAATCGGCCGACCACCGCGGAGGCGATCCGCGAGACCTTAGCCCGGCAGGGAGTGACGGACGCAACAATCCAAGGCGTAACCGATCGGCCCGACACTTTTCTGATCAAGTTGCCGCTTGAGGGTGCGCCTGGTGAACAGTCGCAGACGGAAGTTGAACTAGGCCGTAAGAGAGTTCGTGATGCCTGGAATACGATCGGCCCGGAACGGGAGGCGTATGAAATCTTGGGTACCGAGGCGCTGGGAGCAGTGGCAGGGGCTCAGCTTAGAAATAAAGCCATTGCCGTGACGTTGGCCGCCCTGGTAGGCATGCTCGTCTATATTGCCTTCCGTTTCGAATGGACATATGGGGCCGCGGCCGTCATCGCGGTGTTTCATGACGTCCTGGTTACCCTGGGGTTCTTCTCGATCTTCCAGTGGGAAATAAGTCTTACGGTTATTGCAGCCCTGCTGACACTCGTTGGGGCTTCGGTTAATGACACGATAGTCGTCTTCGATCGCGTCAGAGAAAATCGCCGTCTTCACCGGCGCGATTCGCTTTACAAGATCACCAACGACTCGATCAATCAGACTCTTTCGCGAACCGTTATAACCCAGGGACTCATCATTCTCTCTGTTCTGGCCATGGTTATCTTCGGTGGCGACGTGCTGCGCGGGTTTTCACTGGCACTGCTAATCGGTACCATCGTCGGTACTTATTCTTCAATCGCTGTGGCCAGTCCGATCATGGTTTGGTGGGAGCAGCGTATTGAAGCCGCCAACAAAGCTGCTGCATTGGGGGCACCTCCGGTGACCCCTCGCTCGCTGCATAGCGGCAGCAGGAAGATTAAGACCGAGCCTCTTCCGGCGCGAGCGGAAAAGCACCCGCGCCGTGCTGTTTAGGCCGCACTTGTGAAGGCTGGGCAGCGGCCGGTGCGCCCACTAACAACCTCTAATAACTTCGACTTTGCTCTTGACTTTGCGACGCGTTGCGGCATAGACTGCCGCCGTTGCTGGCCAATTAAATACTCAAAAGTCGACCCCGCATTGTAAAGCGAATGGTTGATGCGCGTCGATCTGTTGAGGGGGCCGGCGAGTTTTTCTCGCGCAGCGGCTTTCCAAATCTAATTTCAGTGCTCAGCCGTAGAGCTGCTGCTTCCCCTTCTATTAGCTTACAGAACTCATGCGGACCCCCGCAACGACCTTTGAGAGCACTAACTGCTGTTAAACCGTTTTTATCCTGATCCATTTGGCGCCGGAAAGGGAGGAGATACACATGTTCGACAACTTAGTAGAGTCGAGTTCGCACAAAGGCGATCTTTCGCGAAAGGGCTCGTTCATTCTTGTTACTGTCGTTGTCTATGCCGTGCTTGGCGCAGCATTTTTCGTTGCCGGTATCTACTGGTATGACGCGCATCTGGAGAACCAGAATCTTGACCTAATAACGTTGGTTGCGCCAGTCCCCGTGCCTCCACAGCCGAAGGCGGAGAAACCGGATGAAGCGCCCAAGCCGACCAAGGCAGAACAGAACGTAGACGTAAGAAGAGAGCTGATTGCTGACGTCTCGCGGACTGAGCTGGTTCCAAAGGAGATCTCGGCCAAAGCCAGCGACGTGCCACCTGTCAGGCGCGGCATCGTCACCCAGATTGGAAGCTCCAATTCTGACGCTGCGGCGCCAGTGGCCTCGGGGCCGGGAAGCGGCACAGGAATAGTGGCCGGCCCAACCAAGGTAGACATAGCTGAACCACCGCCGCCACCGGCGCCAACTCCACCCAGAGCCCCAATTTCCGGCGGCGTCTTGAACGGCAAGGCTATTAGTCTGCCGAAACCGGCGTATCCGCCAATTGCCAGGCAAGCACACGCCTCCGGAACCGTAGTGGTCCAGGTCACCATCGACGAAAACGGCAACGTGATTTCCGCACGCGCAGTATCCGGACATCCGTTGTTGCAGGCTGTGTCGGTCGGAGCTGCTCGGGGAGCGAGGTTCTCGCCTACGAAGCTTTCCGGACAGCCGGTGAAGGTAACCGGCGTGATTACATATAACTTCGTGGCCCAATAACTGCGGAAGGTCATCTGTCAGGCGAGGCTCCGGGGGATCTCAGGCCGCTGACCCATGCTAGCTTTCAATGTCGAAATAACGTTTGGAGGGTTTACCGTGACTATTCTAACAAGTCTTCTCGGAACAAAGGCCTTTAGCTTCTTTATTTTCTTGTGGCAAGCAGCACCACCAGCGGATGCCGCAGCGGATCACTTTTCCCTAACTCAAATGGTGAAGAGCATGGGTACCGTCGCGATTGCGGTTGTCGTCATCCTCTTAATCATGTCGGTCTATTCAATTGCGATTATGGTTGAGCGGTATCTGACGTACTCTGCCGCCAAGAAACAGTCGCGCGAATTTGCTCCGCGTGTCGCGCAGGCACTGAAGAACGATCGCATCGAAGAAGCCATCAATATTAGCGACAAGCACCGCAAGTCGCACCTGGCGATGGTGGTGAGCAGCGGTTTGCAGGAGTTTCGCGCCCACGGGCAGTCGTCGGATATTTCCGGCGATGAGATTGAGGCTTCAAAGCGCGCGCTACAACGAGCGATCGCCATTAAGACTGCCGAGTTCAAACGTGGCTTGTCTGGTTTGGCGACGATTGGTTCGACCGCTCCATTTGTGGGTCTCTTTGGAACGGTGTTTGGAATCATCAATGCGTTCCGTGGAATGAAGAATGCGGAGACAGCGGGTATCGGCGCCGTCGCGGGGGGTATTTCTGAGGCTTTGTTTACCACCGCGCTTGGTTTGCTCGTGGCAATCCCGGCGGTGTGGCTGTTCAATTACTTCACGGGGAAGGTCGATGGGTTCGTGGTGGAGATGGACAATTCGGCTTCCGAGCTGGTCGACTACTTCATTAAGAATCGCACCAGGCAATTGAAGCCATAACGCCAAGCTGTTTATCGGGAGGTAATAAACGGGCGCGCATCACGCGGGCCCTTGCAATGGCTTTGCGAAAGGGGAGTTTATTATGGGAATGAGCGGTGGCGACCAGGGTGGCTTTCAATCCGAGATCAATGTCACGCCGATGGTCGATATTATGTTGGTGTTGTTGATCATCTTTATGGTGGTGACACCATTG
>JACCSP010000130.1 GCA_013812905.1 Pyrinomonadaceae bacterium | reverse complement strand
GGTCATGACGATTCCGTCGGCACCCGTCATTACGATGCCAGTCACTCCTGCGAATTGAACCCCGTCGGGAACAACTGAGAAGCCGACGCCGTCAGCGCCAACAGCTCTTAGGCTGTCGGCGCCGGTGATGACGATTCCGTCAGCCCCCGTCATCACGATTCCGTCGGCACCGGTCATGACAATCCCGTCAGCGCCCGTCATGACGATTCCGTCAGCCCCCGTCATCACGATTCCGTCGGCACCGGTCATCACGATTCCACTGGGTAGGGATACAGTGACCGCGTCTGCGGTGTGCGTGACCCCATCCGCGCCGGTCATCACGATCCCGTCGGCACCGGTCATTACGATCCCGTCAGCACCGGTCATTACGATCCCGTTAGCGCTGGTCATTCGCACGCTATTTGGGTAACCAAACCCATCGGCGCCAGTCATCACGATTCCATCCGCGCCGGTCATGACTATTCCGTTAGGCGCTGAGGTGAGAAAACCGTCAGCGCCAGTCATCACGATCCCATCAAGACCAGTCATCACGATGCCATCTGCTCCAGTCATCACGATGCCGTTCGATGCAGTTATCCTGACCCCTGCCATTAGTGGTGCAACACAAAGCAGAAGTGCCAGCACGAGCGCGACAATTTGGTTCGCTTTTTTATTTATTGACTTGAAAACAGTGGCCACTCTTAGCAAACTGTCACCTCAGTCGGGTATTGGCGAAGTAATGCTAACTATAAAGCGTAAGAGAGAGCTGCCCAATCAGGCGCTTCTTAAAGGGCTAATAACACCTGCTTCTTAGCGACTGGCGCCGCCTGCCGATTCTTTCAGGCCGAGCAACCATTCAGGTTTACGAAAGTGGAACATTGTAATCTGCCTAATCCTCGGCTTGTGTTGCGTTATCGTTGTGATTTTCTCACGAAGTTAGCTTCCCTGCGGCCCGGAACTGCCAAGACCGGCCGGTTTGCTGACGAGTTCTTGATACAACTTGCGAGTTTCAGAGCCAGGCTCGACTCCCAGTTCCGACTGGAGAAGACGTTTCAGCGCTTCATACTGATCGCGGACTGCTCCTCGATTGCCGAGGGCACCGTGAGCCCGCATAATCAGACAATGAATATCTTCGCGAAACTGGTCTTCGCGAAGTATGCGTTGAGCCAATCGCATTGATTTGGGCCAGTCTTCCATTTTTTGGGCGACTCCTGCAAGCGACTCCAGCAGACGTAAATACTGCTCGCGGTAATAAACTCTTTGTTCTTCAACCCACGGTTCATAACTTCCTTGCATAAACTCGCCGCGATAGAGCGCCACGGCAGCTTCGTAGCCTTTAATACATTCTTCAAAGTTCCGAGCCCGACGTGCGTTCTCACCTTCGCGCATCAGACGATCGAACTCCTCAATATCGATCCTGTAGGAGAATTCGGTACTGAGCTGATAGTCGCCTTCCCGATAGAGCACGAAGTTCTGCTTAAGCGGTTGATTACTATTGAGAGCTTTGCGTATGTGCGAAACAGTGGGGTGAAAGTTTTTTTCTACGACCTCAAGATCAGCTTCGCCCCAGAAGGTATCGATGATTGTATCTTTTGATGCCCGATGGTGGCGGCGTGAAGTTATGAAACACAGGATGTCGCGGGCCCGCCGCGTTGTCCAGGCGTCTGCTGCCAGCGGCCGTGTGGGATCGCGCACTATCTGCACCGGGCCCAACATGTTGATGGTTAGATCGGTAACCGTCTTGCTTGTCAGTGCTATTTCAGCTTCCTGAAAAGCGACAGGTTTAAAGGCAGGCTTTAGGGTTCCTGCTAGCTGCCCTCGCAAATCCAGCGGCAAGAGCTCTCGAGCTTCCTCGGTCGCAAAGAGTCCAAGATTGTTTGAGATCTCCCGTTTCAACCAGTATTCGTAATCATAACGCGCTGCGAGATCCACGGCACGCCTGAGGTGTTCGAGCATCTCGGGTTCCTTATTGAGCTTCAACTCGCAGATCGCAATTGCGATGCATGCCTGAGCCTCGTAGTAATAAAGGCTGTGACCGTGAAAGTAGTGAAGAGCCTGGGCGAGTTCGTCCTGAGCTGGTACAAATTCCCCTTGTGCTGACATGATGCGGCCGCGAGTAAGCGTCGCGGTGAAAAAACCCCTTTCGTCCTTCTCGATCGGCCGGGCATCGATAAGACGATCGATAAATGTTCGCGCAGCTTTGAGGTCCCCGACTTGCCAGCTCAACAAGGCGCGTTCTTCAAAAAGCTCGGTACGATTTAGATTGATTCCGGCTTCGCCGCATGCGCGGGCGGCGCGTTCGTAGTATTCATTCGCGCGCTCAATATCGCCACGCTCGCGGTAAAGGTTTCCATATGTCTCAAAGGTTTCAGCTCTGGCCGCCACTAGATTGAAGAGCTGGCACTGCTCTAATGCATTATCGAGATGTCCCTCAGATGATGAAAAGTCACCTCGATAGATGTAGCACCTTGCCATGTTCAAGTGAGCCACGGCCTCCTGAGGCATTGGCGACGGGGCCCGACCGCTGCCCAGCATGCGGCTGAACCATCGAAGTGCTTCACCGAAGTCGCCCCGAATTCCTGCGGGAGTTCCGAGGTTATGCGCTATCAACCGCGTGTAGCGTTCATCGTTACGCTCTTCGGCGGATTGCAGTGCACTTCTAAACTCGCGTTCGGCGGCAGTCCATTCTCCCATGGCTACGAGGCACAATCCTCGTGTATTTCCGCATTTCATTCTGACTGCGGAATTCTGATCGCTTAACTGCGTTGCCCGATCGAGATACTTGAAGGCGAGGGAATAGTCACCGTCGCGCCTCGCGAGGGTGGCTAGCGACTGAAGTGCGTCGGCTTCGGCCTCTTTATCGCCGCCTTGCCGGAGTAGGGTAGCGGAGCGGCGAAACATCGACCGTGCCACCTCATACTCACCGCGCAATCGGGCGACTTCAGCCCGGTATTGTAGAGCGCGGGGGTAGATCTCCAGTGATCTCGCCGGAAGTGTGTCAGCTAACGTAGCAAGTAATCCCAGGGGACCAGTTGAGATCCATTCGCCGCCTCTTTCCGAGATCACTTTCGCTGCCTGATCGAAATCTTCTGCAGCAACAAGGTGTCTGACCGCCTGCTCCCATCCCTGCCGCTTTAAGAAATGTTCGGCATAACGCTGGTGTTCCGCAGCAACACCGCTTCGGCCAATCTCGCTACGAAGACGACGGCGCAGAAAACTCTGGAAGAGCGGGTGAAAGCGGTACTCCTCCCCACTACCATCGCTGGCTACAGTAATAAAAACATTTCTCCGCACCAGATTCGGCAGGACACGCGAACAATTCATACCCCGAAACAGTGCTCCGCATTGGTCAAGCTCAATCCGATCAAGTAGAGATAGCTTCAGGAGAAGCTGCTGGACGTCCCCAGCTTCGCCTGAAAACACCTCTTCAGCAAAGTAATCGAAGATGTCGTGCTCTGATTGTCTCAATACCTCAGTCAGGTCGGGCGCTCCCGCGGGTCCCTCGCGCGAATTAGTTGCGGTTCGATGAGCTACCTGCCTAACCAATTGCAGAGCAGTAATCCAGCCATGAGTCCGTTCACGATATTCGGCAAGCTGTTTCGGGGTGAGTTCCAAATCGAAAACCTGACGAAATAGTTGCCTCGTCTCCTCGTCTGTGAAAAGCAAATCGGAGCGATCTATAATTGAAAGGGGTGATTGCGTGCGGAGCCGTGCCAGGGAAATCGGCGGTATTTCTCGCGAAATAACGATAACGTGCATCACATCAGGCAAGTAGGCAAGCAGTCGATCGAGAACCGCGTGAACGGCGGTAGCAGGACCTAAATGATGGTAGTCGTCTAGGATCAGGATTAGCTGCCGGTCTACCCGCTCGAGAACCTCGTTCAAAAGAACATCAACAGCCCCTTCCGGATGTTGAGATAAGTCGCCAGCGGCCTCCTGCAAGTAAGGAAACATGGCCTGACCAAAGCCCGGCACTACCTGCTGGATTCCAAAACTCACATAACCCAAAAAGACAAAGGGATCGGCATCGGTGTGGTCTAACTGGTACCAGACAAATCGACGATCGTGAGTCCGCAAAAAGTCTGCAACTAGCGTCGTTTTTCCCGAGCCGGCATTAGCCGTAACCAGCGTAACGGAGTGAGCAAGATTGGCCAGCAGTCGTTCAGTAAGACGCGGCCGCGAGAGTAGTTCGGGGGCCGGCCGGGGAGGCAAGAGCTTAGTGCGCAAGAAGAAGCTGGGTTGCGTTCCCGGAACATCTGCTGAAGCCGGCGATGATTGTGCGGGCTTTCCCTGACGGGTTCTAGCCATCACGTCCTGCCTCTGATGGGATTTCGATTTTGCCGCAGAGTAGCATGGCGTATCGGTTCGAGCCACCATGACACGAACGGTGGGCTAGATCCCGTGCCACTGCTGGCGTTTGATTGAGTCTATTTCATATACACCCATCGAAGTCGACCGTGATCAAACAGCGCTGCTAGCAGGTAGGTGGGTGTTGGGAACGCTCTTTTCCCTGGCGGTGAGCATTGCTGCGAAGCGTGCCAGCGGCGCGGCGCGTCCATGTGTATGATCTAGAGCGATTCTAGCGTGTTCGCTCGAGAGCGTATAGCTCTCGAAGAGCTCGTTAACTTCTTCTCTGGTAAAAGCGAGAGACTCCTCGGCGATAACTGTTAAAGTCTGCTTGGAACGCATCCGCCACAAAGGTGGCGGCAGCGTTCGGCTGGTGATCAACATATGCACCCTAAGAGGCAGTAGCGGCAGGAGCCGTCGGAAGAAAGGCACCAACCAATCCGAGTCGCAGATAAGGTGTAGATCTTCGATAACAATCAGAAGCGGCCTATTTTCACCTTCCACCAACTCGTAAACAATAGCTTCGGCTACCGTCGAAATCTCATGGCCAACCGCAGTTCTCATGAGGGGCATCAAGGCTTGGACGCCGAAATTCGGCCGTTTTTTTCGAATGCTGGCAATCAGGTACTCCAAGAAACACTCTAGCTTCCCCTCTGGTGCATCGACTTTGTACCAGGTGACTGCCCGGTCACATCGCCGCGCAAAATCCACGGCCAGCGCGGTTTTTCCCGTGCCGGCACGGCCGCTTATAATCGTCGCTGTACAAGTCGTCAGACTCTGTTCCAGTAGTGCCAGCAACCTCGCCCGGCACAGTTGCGTGGCTAACTGAGGCACTGCTATCTTTTCGGCAATTAGTTCCATTTGCTGCCAAGTAGTCAGGAAATTTGACTAAGAACATGCATCTGTTCGTTCGTACACCTTATTGCAATCGCCTTGAGAAATTCTTGAGTCTTTGGATGGTGCTGTTCCCGCTTGGGCCACTCTCTAACTAGCGGCAGTCTGGGGTCTAGAATTGCCATCTGAGATTCGGACAAACAGCCCGGCCAAGATCCCGGGTGTTTTCAACTGGGCAATAAAACTTGAAGCATTTAAGACTTGCTGTACAGGGACCGGTATTTGCTTTACTGGCACAACACTTGTAAGTATCCCTCCGTCAATCTGTCTTCTAATCTTGCAGTTTTGGCGCCCATTCTTTCTAATTGACAATTCTCGAATTCAAGGGCCCCAGTGACGCTAGCGAGCTTAAGAGTTAACATCCAACCCGGTAATACGATCAAGGCGTCTTCCACCAAGT
The DNA here is from genome assembly GCA_013812905.1 of Pyrinomonadaceae bacterium. Lineage (GTDB taxonomy): Bacteria > Acidobacteriota > Blastocatellia > Pyrinomonadales > Pyrinomonadaceae > PSRF01. The sequence goes on along the minus strand of JACCSP010000130.1, from coordinate 20,499 downwards.
CCGGGCATCGTTTCGGAAGCGGTACCCGAGTGTGAACAAAGCCGCTCCGAAACCCCTGGCAGAAAGAACCATAGGAGAAATAAAGATGAAGACTAAATTCAAGCAACTCTTAATTGCGGCGTCTGTAATAGCTCTTTTGGCTATCATGCCATCGGCCGTTGAGGCTGACCCCATCACCTTCACCCTGGACGATAACCGTGCGGTAGCTCCCGGAGGCTCAGTCACCTTCTTTGGCACGCTCAGCAACGGCGGAGCACCAGGCCGATTTATCAACGAACTTTCATTCACTTTGGCGTATGGTGGCCCCGGTACAATTACGTTTGACGCTTCCCCCTTTCTCTTGAACGTTCCAGCCTTTCTTGCCGCTAACACCACCACCGGGCTAGTCGCGTTTTTCGACGTAATTGTTTCAGCGGGGGTGCCTCAAGGAACCTACCTCGGCTCAGTATCCGTGCTCGGCGGAGACGATGCGGGAGACAACGACATCCTCGCGACGCAAGATTTCTCAGTCACCGCAGTTCCCGAGCCGGCAACCATGTTGCTTCTTGGGAGTGGTCTAGCTGGTGCCGCGGTGGCAAAAAGGCGTAAACGACGCCAGGCCCCAACGGCCTAACTCGCGTCCCCCGACGTGTGTGGCGTGCGGTTCATTCCCTCAGGGACCTAAGGAAGAGGCTGGTGGCCAGCTGCTTCAGCCTCTTCGACCATCTAGCATTTGTCCGCAAGTACATAAACTCACAACTCAGGAAACTCAAAGACAGGAAAAGCTGTCCGCGTCCGAGTCGATAGAATCCGCACCTCAACGCATTTGACCGTCGTTCACTGATTGAGTCTCGCCGATTGTGGGTGACCCTACCTTGTTTAGAAATCGCACCAAGCCGATTAATCACCTGCAGCCCTAATCAACTGTTATGAAATAAACTTTAGTTTGTTTCACCATCTGCGGTGATTCTACGGAGGGAGAATCATTGATCCTTGGATTTCGTTCGCGCTTTGACATCGTTCATTACGATACTGATCGCCAGGGCGATACCAGCGATCGCAGCGATCAGGAAAAAAATCATCGAGAATCCGGGGTAGCCAAGAATACGGAACGAAGTCTCGACTCGCATCAGCATCGCTGCTCCCACAATCAGGGCAGCCAGCACGAGACCCAGTGAAATTCTGTTAGCGACCTTTTGCAGTCCCTCAAGTACGACCTTTTCATCAATAGCATCAACCCGAATCTTGAACTCGTTATTTCCTACTGCGTCCAGAATTCTATTGACGCGCATAGGAAGTTTCTCCACAAATTCCTTTACCTCAACCGCGCCGCTCAGCAGATTTCCGGGAGCCAGGCTCTTCAGCACGTTCCGCTGCAGGATCTCGGTTGCGCGTTGACGGATGACGGCATTCGGGTCGAACCCGGGATCGAGGGTGTAGACTGAGCGGTCCAGATTGAGTAACGCCTTGGCCATCATGGTGAATTCCGACGGTAGCCTGAACCAGCAGTCAGCGGCGATCTTCGTAATCTCGAGCGCAACCTGCCCTGCATCGATGCGGCTCAAATTAACGTCCGCATTATCTGCGACCAAATCCGCAACCCTGCGTACGAACTCTGGCCTGTTGAACCCGGGCTTTGCCTCACCCATCTTGATTGCAGTCTCGGCTGCGTCCTCGCCTCGGCCTTCGCTGATCGACAGCAACAAGCGCAGTAAATTGTCGTGAAAGGTCGTCATTAAGCGAGCTACCATTCCCAGATCCAGCAAGGCTATTCGTTCGTCATCGGTCAGGAAAACATTCCCGGGATGAGGATCGGCATGGAAAACACCATCTTCCAGAATCTGTTGCAGGTAAGCGCGAAAGAGCTCATCGGCGAGACCTGGACCGTCAATTTCCATGAGCCGGAGCGGACTGACCTCGGTGATCTTCCTTCCGGGAATGTACTCCATCGTGAGAACGCGTGAGGTCGTGTAATCGAGGACCGGCTCGGGAATAACAATGCGCTCAAATTCTCTGAGGTTCTCCCCAAACATACTGAGGTTGTTAGCCTCGGTTTTGAAATCAAGCTCCTGCAGCAGACTCTTGCGCAGCCCTAGCAACATGTTCCCGAATTCGTAACGCTTTCCGAGGTCTGTATGGGCGTCCATGAACTGGGCGAATTCCTCCAACGCTTCCAAATCCTCAACGATCTGCTCGCGGATGTTTGGTCGTTGAACCTTAATGACCACCGCGCGTCCGTCGCGCATGTAAGCGCGATGGACCTGGGCCAGCGAAGCAGCTGCGAGCGGCTGCGGTTCAAACTCCGCGAACGCCTTGGAGATACGCACCCCGAGTTCACCCGAGACAATGCGATCAACTTCCTCGTAAGAAAATGGCTCAATCTTATCCTGGAGCCGCGCCAGCGTTTCCAGGTAGGGAGTCGGTAACAGGTCGGCACGCGTTGAGAGCAATTGGCCCAGCTTGATAAATGTCGGTCCCAGCTTTTCGAGGTCCGCCGCGAGTTCCTCCGCTTTGGGCATCACAGTCTCGAGCTTGGTTTCATCAAGGTCAATGCTGTCTTCCAACCCGGCCTGTTTGACAAGATCCGAGCGGCCGTATTTAGCCAGCAGCATTGCTACATCTTTGTACCGCTTGAGATGTTTAGACTTGAGCAAGACCATCTACCCCCCTCATAATCTCCCTAACAACTTGCGAGCCAAGTTTCATAGGCTTATGCTCCAGCTCTTAATAGTAATCTTGTCGAGCGACAGAAAACCTAATCTTTAAATCCTGTGTAGGCCCTACGCGTTTCCGAAAGGAGCCCGTCAGATGTACCGAAGATTACCATGGTTGGGCGCGCTGTTCTTCACGATCGTCCTGGCTGCGCACACGCAGCAACCCGCACCACCCAAAACCCATTTGAAAGCCGGCCCCCCCCTGACTTTACTTTGACTGATACGGAAGGCAAGGAAGTTAAGCTAAGCGACTTTAGAGGCAAGAAAACGTCGTGCTTGCTTTCTATGTCCTCGCCTTCACGGTGGTTGAACAAAGGAAATGAAGGCATATCAGGCTGATATCGCCAAATTCGAAGCCACAGACACACAGGTTCTGGGAGTTAGTATGGACAGCTTTGCCGCTCACAACGGTTCGCCCAGGATGTCGGGATTACCTTCCCTTTAAGTGACTGGCACCGCAAGGTCAGTAAAGACTACGGTCTATTCAACGAGAAGACGGGCTACTCGGCGAGAGCGACCCTTGTGATCGATAAAGAGGGAATCATCCGGCACGTTGAGGAAGGTCGGACCGCAATCGATCCGACCGGCGCTTATCAGGCCTATAGTATATTTGATAAGAAGAAAAGCTGAGGACCACTTCTACTTCGTGGGGGTCTTTGTCGACGTGGCTACCAATGTGCGCTCAATGGCCGCACGCAGATCCTCAGCGCTAAGAGTTTTCAAAAGAACGCCGTTAACGAAAATCGTAGGCGTGCTGTCGATCCCATACATCTCACCATCCAGCATATCGCGTCGAACCTCCGCGGCGAAGGCTCCACCATCCAACGCCGCATCGAAACGAGCGCGGTCTAATCCGAGTTCGGATGCATATTTTTTCAACGCAGGAACGTCCAGAACGTCCTGCCGTTTGAAGAGTAGTGCGGCATATTCAAAGAACTTGCCCTGCGCATGCGCCGCATTGGCCGCTTCGGCAGCTTTGCGTGCGTTGGCGTGCATCGCCAGCGGAAAATCGCGGACTACAAACCTCACTTTGTCGCCGTAGGATTTTAGTACGTCTTCCAGCACTGGATGCATTGCTGCACAGGAAGGGCATTGGAAATCGGTAAACTCAACGATGGTAACCGGTGCGGTTGCCACTCCGCGACTTGGATCATCGTCGGTGCTGATGGCCTGAATCGGCGGCCGCGGTTCTGAAATCAGCAAGCGCACCTGGGCTCCCTTGCGAAGTTTTTCAGACATCGTTCGCTCCAGTAGTTGCCGCTCCTTCTCATGTAAGTACTCCGCAAGCTGGTTACGAACGGAGTTTAGATCTTTACCAATTCGGGCCTTATTTTCAGCATAGAACTTCGCGATTTCAGCTTCGGTTGGAGGGTGCGACTTCTCACTGATCTCAGTGCGCACGATCTCCTCAGGTGGAACACGCCGGCGGTTAGCCTCCGCAATCAATAGCAGATCGTATATAGTTCTCTCCAGAGCCTCAACCTGAATTTCATAAACACTAAGCCGCAGTTTGTACATGGCCGGCTTGAGCCTCTCGATGATCACGCCGGCGGCAATGGGCTTACCACCTACCGTAGCCAGCACTGCGGCTGGGTCGAGGTTGGGCGAGTTGACGTCTCCGCCCATTACGACCGGAGTGGTAGCGCGGAGTCGCCGCACAAACTCTTCTGAGAGCTTTGCTTCCTGGGTGGCCCGCAGTAAAGAGATTACCTGCGGCCGAAGCCGAGTCTCATCAGTCTCTGCCATCTGATGGCGGTTATCGTCAATAAACTCCTTGATCTCGGCTTCCGTAGGCTTGGGAACCCGCTCACTGACCTCCAGGTTGTACAACTGCTGCGATGACACCTTTCGTTTCTTAGCTTCGATTTCGAACAATTCGGTGTTGATCTGAAGCTCCAGCACGCGCCGTCCCGTATCGGCGATTCTTTCCTCGAGACTCTCAACTTCTTCTCTCACCCGGGGATTGATGTCTGCCGTGGTAATGGTCTGCCCGTTAACAATCGCCAGCGCTATAGGTGCCCGAGGCCCTCTGGGAGGTAAGGGCCGGTCAACCGGTTCAGGCGTTGGTTGAGGCGTCACAGCCTTGGCAGGCGCGGAACGAGTAGTAGTTCTGCGGCGTGGAGTCTGGCCCACAACACCCGCGGAAATGGAGAGAGCCAGTCCTGTGGCAAAGAGGTAATGTGAAAACTGCATGAAGATTCGGTGATCGACGTGGCGTTTAGATTCAAACAGAGGAGCGATGTTGCTTCCGATGAAAACCAACGCCGCAAGGATGAGAGAAGCTACCTTGATTACTGGTAACGTATGATGCTTCGCCTGCGTGGCTTAACGGGAGTGCGCACGGAAAGAAGATTTCTATGCCGGCCATTCAGAATGAAAGCAAGTCCCTGGTGCGAGATCCCCAGCAATCGCGCTGCGCGAGTGACGCTTCCTCCCGATGACTCAAGGGCCCGCCTGATGAGATCGCCCTCGTAGTTGAGCACCAACCGTTCTAATGAGCCCTCCCGCCAGAAATTCATGACTGCGGAAGTTACGGTTTCGTATTTCTTAGGTGAGCCTTTCCCGTTTCTTTGATGACTACTGGGACGCTCAACGATGGGCTGGGCTAGCGGCACCGCCAACAATCGCCGGGCGTATTCTCCCAGTCGCAACTTAGTTTCGGGAGACTGCGATTCAGTCAGCAGCGATTCTGCCAACCGATAGTAAGAGCAAAGATCACCATGCGGCAGATGATCAGCCAATTCTTCACCGATGCTCAGCACGGCGACCCCTGCACTTTCCGGATCACCGGCCCGGTGCGCGGCGGCGAGTGCTTCACTGAATTTGGAGTGTGCCAGTTGAGCATTGCCAAGCTTAGCCAGTGCTCTTCCGTGGGTGGTCAAGGCCTCAGCCAGCAAGGAAAGTTCGTCGCCTTCCTCGAGTACTCGTACGGACCGGGCGGCTACTGCCTCAGCTTCTGCATATAATCCCTGATCGATAAAGGCCCTTGCTCGGGTGTCATCGAGTTGCGCGACCATGCCCCTGTCTCTAAGTTCCTCAAAAAGCGAGCGTGCCTGGTCCAGTTGGTCATGTGCTTCACCGAATCGGCCTAGACTAACGAATAAGAACCCGACATTGTTCTTTACCAGCCCAAGGAATCTTATGTTCCCTGCTTGCTCGGCATGGAAACTTGCGGCTGCATATTCAACCAGCGACTGGTCAATGTACTCTTCTCGGCGCTCAGCCAAACCCAGATCCTTAAGCACCGTCGCAAACTCATTGTGGAACTTGCCTCTGAGCGCATGATTACTACTATCCTTAAAAAGCGATGCAGCTTCTCGATGGATGCGGAGGGCGTCATGGTGTCGAAGTGATGATCGTTCCACGAGGGCGCAGTTAAGTAGCGCCCGGAGCTTTTGTTCGCTAGGCAGATCCCCCAAGCTTTCCAGGATCTGCTGCAGCGTAACCCGCGCCTCATCGTATCCGCCTTCGCGCCAGTAACAGATGGCGAGGTCGATCCGCGCTTCGGCGACCTTCTCGTCCAGCCGGAGTTTTTCAAAGATAGCCGCGCTTTCGCTAATCAGATCTTTAGCGGCTTCCTGCGCTCCCCATATCTGCTGAGCACTTCCCATCCAACCCGAAAGAGCACCAGTGCGTAAAAGCAATTCGGCCTGCGCAAACTCGCCGAGGCCATTGAGCCGTGGCCGCTCTCCTACGCTATCCCAGAATTCCCGTAGCGTTGACCGGGCAGTTTCAAATTCGCCCGCTTCCGTCAGCTCTTTTGCTCGCGCGCAAAGAACTTGAATCCGTTCGCCTGTATCGGCAATCAACTCACTTTTGTTGAGTGGAATGAAATTGTGTAACTTCATGTGAGGCCATCCCTTTTTGAAATTAGTCAGATTCCTTGCAAGACATCTGCGGGGCGGTTATGATAGACATCGTTAGAATTTTCCAGTTCGTATCCGACTGGGCTTACCATAGCGAAAGTGAAACTTGGGAGACCGAAATGAGTAAGATAAAATCAATACCCGCGGCCATTCTTCTCACCCTGGTACTTGCAGTTCCCGCTTTAGCAGGCAACATCGGCAGCCCGGGTAGCATTCAGCCCCCCCCTTTACCCCCGCTGCCCGCGAGTGAAAACATCGGTTCACCCGGGTCGCCATTACCTTGGAACATCGATATCCCGGGAACGAGCTCACCAGGACTCGTCGATCTCCTGATAGCCGTGCTCTCTTTGGTCTGAGGCCCAGCTCGAAGCGACCCTTAGCCCGGGATCGTTTCCGTGAGTCACGGGGTGTATCCTTCGTGTGTGCAAGGACTTGCCTAATACAGCCGACATGCCCGCGCAAGGTGCGGTGCGCCGCTGCATCCTACCGCCTTCTGAGACGAAAACGCAATAGCTGAGGGCTCGGAACGAAGGAGACTCAACCTCCTTCTCCGAGTCCCAGCTTCACGCCATTGGGGCTTTTCGGGAGCTTTCATCGAGAGAGGACTGGAGAGGGTGTGTCGTTTGAGTCTACCAAGCGCCGAACAATATCTAGCGTGTCAACATCCTCAGGGTTCTTATCAGTTCGCACGCGAACAATCCGTGGAAAACGAAGAGCGTAGCCGCTCTTGTGTCTTTTCGATTCCTGGACCCTGTCAAAGGTGACCTCGATCACGATTCTAGGCTCCACCAGGCGTACTCGTCCGTGTTCAAACTCCTGTAGGGTGTGCGCTTGGAACCATTCGGTAAGTTCCGCCAGCTCTACGTCCCTGAGACCGGAGTAGGCCTTCCCGATATTAAGCAATTCGTTGCTTTCTTCGGACCGCCGCACCGCAAAAGTATAGTCAGACAGGAGATGCCGGCGCTTGCCGTGCCCGACTTCGACGGCTGTAACCACCACATCCAGAGTCGCTATGGGACGCTTCAACTTCAACCAGTCCCGGCCGCGCCTACCGGGCTTGTACAACGAGTCAGGACTTTTGATCATCAGGCCCTCATTACCGCGCCCGCGAGAGTTCGTGAATTCGTCGTCGAGAGGGGCGACTTCCTTAAATGTTTTTGCGATGGAAAGTCGGACTGTGCCTTGCCTCGGGACGAGTCTATTCAGAATCTCTCTACGCTCTTCAAGGGATTGATTAATCAGTACCCGACCTTCTGCATACAACAAGTCGTAAGCCACCAGGATCACTGGCACTTCGCTCATCAGATCTTTGCCGATGGTCTTCCGGCCCAATCGTTTTTGCAACTCGCTAAACGGCAAGATGCGTTCGCCCTTTGCAGGTACGATTTCTCCGTCAATGACCACATCCGTGGGCAAGCTCCGAAGCGGTTCGATTAGCTCGGGAAATCGATGCGTGATCTCGTCCATCGTGCGAGAGTAAATTGACACCCGCTCGTCCTGTGCGTGCGCCTGCGCTCTAATCCCATCAAACTTATCTTCGACGAAAAACTCTGCTGGCATCGTGCGGGCGACGTCCGAAAGGTCGGCCGCCGGCGTTGCCAGCATGAATTTGATCGGATGAAAGAGCCTCATCTCGATACCGCGCAGGTCACTATTCCTGGCGCGAACTGCCGCCTCGCCAATATCACCAAGAAGCATATTTGCATGGGCCACGTCAGGAAGCGGCCTGGCGAAGCAGCGGGCGATGGCATCTTCTACAAGGCCCTCTTTTAAGCCAATTCGCAGGTCACTAGCGAGCAGCTTGACAAGGTATTTAGCCTCCAGCGGACTTGCCTGATGAAGCACTGTGGCCAGCAGAGCGATCTTGTTCCTGGTTCCTCGTGTTTCGCTCAGGCGGGTTATTATTGATTCAGTCTCTGCCAAGGTAATAGTAGGCAGCTGGACGCCATGATTTGCTTCTTTGACGGCTTCATATGCTGTCTCGCCGGCATCGCCCAGCCGAACGAACCGCGGCGCCAGATCTTCCAGACTGAAACCGGTAGCCTGACATAGAGCCTCACTGGTTATGCTTCCACCGACGTTGGTAGTGCGTGAGTCGCTCAGCGCAAACTGATGGCCCGCGAAATAGCGCGCAGCACGTGCGAGGTCAGCATCGATTAACTCCTTGAAGTAATTTCCAAGTAAGGCACTCTTTTCTAGTTTTTTCGTAGTAGCGGAAATGGCTTCAGCTACTTCAGCGAACTGCTGTAAAGGCGCCCCCGCCGGTTCCGCTCTCTCTGATGTATCCTTTCTCGACATACTCAAGCTTTACTTTCCTCTGGCTAGGAGACCTTCCAACGTCCGACCCTTTGCGCCAAATCGCAGATGTCCGGGAGCGGCTTCGTGCCCTTTCTCACCAACCTGCTTGAAAATGTTTAGGTTCTCGGACAGGGTGGCGCGAGTTGGTCGCCACTGTCAAGATAGTGGTATGTACAGGGCCACATTAGACTGCCGTCCCGAGAATTCGAGGCCCGTTTGCAGCAGCTTACTCAAAAACGGATCCGCTACCCATGAACGCTTTGCTAGCGCCTGGTTTTGCCGAGGTTTCACTGCCTTCTGATTTAACAACCAACGCGTTACAATCAGGGAAGCGTTGAGTCAAACCTGTGACTTGAGCAAGGTTACTGGCGCTGGAAAGGTAGTCTAAGAAGTGGTTCTCTTAATCCTGGATTCGCTTGGTAGCACCGAACTGTTTTTTATTTTGGTGATGGCTCTTGTCTTTTTTGGCCCGCGGAAATTGCCTCAGTTGAGCCGCTCACTCGGGAAAAACATTGCCGAGTTTCGCAAGGCCTCGGAGGATTTTAAGCGCACCTGGGAGCGCGAGGTCGCCTTTGAAGAATCTCAACTTGACGCTAATGGGGAACCCGAGGACAAATCGATATTGAACTCAGACAACCAAGACCGACGGTTTCCGGAGCCGGTGATTGAACCAGTACCTGCTGCTGAATCAGTGGGCCGGCAGGCCATGTCGAACCCTACGGATTCTTCCACTCTCTCCCCGGAAGCGGGCGAGACTACAGGCGACCCGATCAACTCGGAGCTGCTGCGGAAACAACATTGGCTGTGAGTCGCGACGCACCATATCGATGTCAACTCTCTTGAGGGCTCGACAAATAGGCGAGGGTGAAGAAGAAGAACTTGGTGGTCAGATGTCCTTTCTGGATCATCTGGACGAGCTGCGCAAACGTCTGATTCGCTCTATCGTTTTTGTCTTCGTTGCCACGTCCGTCTGTTGGTTTTTCTCGGATCGCATCTACAATTTTCTGGCCGTGCCGGTAGAACGTGCTCTGGCCGAGGCCCAACGACGCCAGCTGCCAATTGCAGGTCTGACAGGACACGAAACAATACTCGGGCTAAGTTCTCTGAAGGAAAGCGATGTGGGACGTTACGTGTTTCCCGAAGAGACCACGCTGGGAACCAGTGTCATACCCGTGGGGGCTTCGGTGACCGCCCGAGTGGCGAAGGATGCACAGGGACAGTTGGGGTTATTTACAGATGAGCCGCTCTACGCCGGCAACACTGTGATTCCCAAAGGGGTCAGGCTCCCCATCGATTTTGCATCATTGCCAAAGGCTTCCTCAGGAATTAACGACAAACTCATAGTCACTACGGCGTTGGAGCCGTTCTCGCTTTACATAAAAGTCTCGCTGTACGCCGCAATCTGCCTGTCAGTTCCGTTCCTGCTCTGGCAGATCTGGGCCTTCGTCTCGCCCGGTCTTTATCCGCACGAACGCGGCTATGTCACGCCCTTTATCGCGCTCTCATCGGTATCTTTCGTGCTGGGAGCTATGTTTGCATACTATGTGATTTTTCCCCCAGCTGCGAAGTATCTGCTGGGGCTTGGTCAAGACTTTAGACTTTTGCTAAAGGCAGACGATTACTTTGATTTCATTATCATTGTCATGCTGGGAATGGGAGTGGTTTTCCAGATGCCGGCCGTCAGTTACGTCCTTTCTCGGATCGGACTGTTAACTGCCGGATTTCTGGTGCGCTCCTGGAAGACAGCGGCGATAGTCATCCTGATTGCCGCGGCAGTGCTTTCGCCGACGAGTGATATCCCGAATATGCTACTGTTCGCTGCCCCAATGCTTGTTCTTTATGTCGTTTCCATATTTGTAGCCTGGATTTTCAGCAGACCGCGGACTGCCACATAAGATCGCCACCGAAAGCTCAAGCTCGGCATTTACTGGGTTTTTTGACGATTTAAGGGCAACTTACCCGCAGACTTTTGGCATCTTGACTACGGTTTCCGACGAACCTAGAATCCTTTGCTTCTGCGCCGCTCAGCCACCGCCGCCGTTTTCTTGGTTCAGTCGTCCAGCTTCGATAGGAGTTCCGAATGTATTCCGCCAAATTAGCACTTCGCCTGGCTATCATTTTGTCTGTTTTGAATTCCGCTCCCTTCTCGTTTGGCCAGGATTCCCGGTCAGCCCAGGATCCGTCGCTGAAGGCTCGTAATGTGAAACCTGAGCTCAAGAAAGCTTACAAGGACTGGTTAGACAAGGATGTCACATACATCATCACAGATGAAGAGCGAAAGGCTTTTAAGAAGCTGGCGACAGACGACGAACGAGAGCGATTCATCGAGGAGTTTTGGCGCCGTCGCGATCCCGATCCTGACACGGACGAAAACGAGTTTAAAGAGGAATACTACGAGCGCATCGCTTACGCAAACGAACACTTCGCTTCCGGAATTCCGGGATGGAAGAGCGATCGCGGGCGCATTTGGATCATGTATGGAAAGCCTGACGGGCGAGAGACACATCCGATGGGTGGAATGTACGACCGACCCTCATACGAAGGGGGCGGTTCCACCTCAACTTACCCATTTGAAACCTGGTTCTATAGATATCTTCCCGGCGTCGGATCTGGAATCGATATTGAGTTTGTTGATCCCACGGGCAGCGGCGAGTATCGCCTCGCCCGCAACCCCAACGAGAAAGACGCCCTGCTGAATATCCCGGGAGCCGGTTTGACTCTTTCAGAGCAACTGGGTTTGTCAGATAAGGGCGATCGGATTTCCGGAATCGGCGGCACCGGATTGAATAATTACCAGAGGGAGCAGGACAGTCCCTTCTCGCGTCTGCAACTCCTGGCAGATTTGAGTCGCCCTCCGCAAGTCAAGTTTAATGACCTGGCGACCGCCGTTAACACGGGGGTGGTCGAGGAGAACCCTCTCAACTTCGACATTCGCGTCGATTTCTTTCGGCAGTCGGACGAGCGCGTGATTTCGGCTTTTACAATCCAGACCGAGAACAAAGACCTTGTTTTTCAGGATAGCGGCGGCCTTCAGCAGGCGCGTATAAATATCTTCGGCAAAATAACCTCCGTCGCCGGAAGACGTGTCGGCAGCTTCGAAGATCCCGTCATCACAACCGCCACCACCCAGGAGCTCACGGAAGCGAAAGACCGAAAGTCAGCATATCAGAAGGCGGTGGCCCTAACCCCGGGAACCTACAAAGTAGACGTGATCGTGCGTGATGTGGTCTCGGGGGCGACCGGTATCCGCCACGTCGGCTTTACTGTTCCGAGGTATGACCCGGCGAAGCTTTCGACCTCCACGGTAATGCTGGCGGCCAAGTTGCAAAGCCTGGTCGATCAGCCAGCCGTGGGACAGTTTGTGATAGGTCAGACCAAAGTGATCCCGAATGTTTCGGGTACTTATCATCGCGGCCAACCCGTGGGAGTTTATATACAGGTGTACAACGCCGGCATCGACCAGACGACTCTGCGTCCCTCAGTGGATGTTGAGTATGCTCTGCTCAAAGACGGCAAAGAGTTAGGCAAACATGTGGAAGATTGGAAAGGCATGAGCGATTCCGGTCAACGCCTCACGCTGGCTCGGCTGATTGATTCGAGCCCCCTGACGCCGGGCGAATACGAACTGGCAGTTCGTATCCGAGATCGCGTCAACGGACAAACGCTGTCGCCTTCTTCCAAGTTTACGGTTGTGCCATAAGTCGCGGCCGGCCCAAACAGTTGTTAGGGTGAAAGTCGAATGAACGCGTAACTAGATCTAAGCTTAGTGTGATACGCTACCGGTGAATGGATGAATCATCCGTTCACCCCCTTTTTCTTTTAAACTTCGCGACTCGGTGGTACGTGTCTCTCACCGTACTCAGCTTCATGTTTCCTTTGACTGAATTCCTCCGGCGGTCCACCACATCCACCTCAAAGCCCGGATAAGACGGACGAAATCTTGTTGCCTTCCAGTTTTCTACGGTGATGTCGTTATCTGCCGCCCGTTCATAGCTGTATTGCGGCAAACCCGTGCGGTCGCCACGCACGTCCGCTCCGCGTAGATGAAGAATTCGCACACGGAAGCCCTCGACGCGTCTTATTTTTCTCTCAACATTTGCTACCGTAGACATCACTCAGACGGGGCGTTTCGCCTGCGGATTATAACGGAATTCCGGTACCAATAATTAGCGGCCCTACCGGATGGCACGATCCACCAATACACAAAGTGACACTAACAAGCTTTCGTGTTGGTTCGTGTGATTTGGTGGATCGCTTATCCGTCTGTCTCGTTCCGCGACACGACCACGGCGCGTGGCGCTCAAGGCAAACCAGGTCAAGGTGTTAGAATGCCGCCGAATGAATAAGATCCACTTAACAGGTTTAACTCGGGAGGAGTTGGTTTCGTTTGTCGCAGAGCTCGGCGAACCGGCCTATCGTGGGCGGCAGATCTTCGCTGCGCTGCAGCATCGGCGAGTGCGCGCGTTCGACGATGTGACCGACCTGTCAAAAGACCTCCGCGCAAAATTGCAGGAACAGACCATTGCATCCAGTCTTACAATTGAATCTCGTTTTACCTCGGAAGATGGCACGCGCCGGTATCTAATGAGGACGCATGACGGTTTGCCGGTCGAGACAGTATTTATTCCCGAGGAACACCGCGACACGATTTGCTTCTCCTCGCAATCCGGGTGTCCGCTGCAATGCAGTTTTTGTTTGACAGCTCAGTTGGGTCTGTTGCGTTCGCTCACTGCCGGTGAGATCGTCGAACAAATAATCATAGCTCTTAATGAGGCCTATGGAACGAGTGTGAAGACTCCGCGAGGGACTAATCTTGTAGGCATGGGAGCAGGCGAACCCTTTCTGGCATTTGATTCACTGATGAAGGCGCTAAGGATCGTCTCTGACCCAAAGGGTTTGCACATCGTTCCAAACCGCGTCACCGTTTCGACAGCGGGAGTGGTTCCACGCATCCTTGAGTTGGCTACAATACCCGAGCGACCACATCTGGCAGTCTCACTTGCGGCTCCGACGGACGAATTGCGTAGTTTCTTGATGCCTATCAACAAGAAATGGTCACTCAACGAACTGTTGACGGCCTGTAAGAAGTTTGAGCAAACGCTGAAGCCTTCCGAGCGTTTCACCTTTGAATACGTAATGCTTGATGGCGTAAACGATTCCGACGAACAGGCGCGCCAGCTCGCGAACCTGATCAATCGCTACCAGGTGCGCGCGAAAGTTAATCTTATTCCGCACAACCCTGCCGATCCTCTTCCTTACCGGCCCTCCTGGCCGGAGCGAGTGGAGAAGTTCAGAGCGATCCTGGAGTCAAAGGGCGTTCATACGTTCATTCGCAAACCGCGCGGGCGCGACATATACGCGGCGTGTGGACAGCTTGCGGCCCGACCGGGAACAAAATTGATCCAATTGCAGGGCGCTTGACCTTGGTCCACTACAGACCCGCGAGCGGTAGCGACCGGATTCCACCACTCAGCACGAGCCGGAGCCGCTTAACCAATGAACCATTTGCTGCCAATGGATCAACCCACTCAACATGAGCAGAAACCCACTGCTTTGATTTCTCTCGCAATGAATCTGAGGATTGAGTGCTTCATGCTGGGATTGAGTGGGTGGAATCCATTGGCTACCGCAAATGGTTCTGTGGTTGAGTGCGTGAGAAACTGAACCAGGCCTCGGCGCACCTGTTTCCTCGTTTCGCGACATCCATGTAAAATCATCCTGCAGTTATAAATCTGAGACGGTCACAACAACTGATGAAGTCTACCTATTTGCGACGCTTCACTCAATTTCTGCTCATCGCCCCTGTGCTTGGTTTTCCGTCCACCTTTGCCGCCACGCCACCGCCCCAGTCGGCACCTAAGATCGGCGTCAGTGGCTCCTTATCTGTTGACAAAGCTCGGCGGGGGCGTCCGGCGCAAGCGGTGGTTGTAATGAACATACCCCCGGGGTTTCACGTTCATTCCAATCGTCCCCTCGAGAAATTCCTTATTGCTACCCAACTGCAAGTTGAGACGCCAAACGGTGTGAGAGTGGGGCCGGTCGTCTATCCGCGGGCTCTCCTGCGCAATCTTAAGTTCTCAAAGAGCAAAGTAGCGGTTTATGAAGGTCGCACAACGATGCGTTTCAATGTAACTGTTCCTCCTAATTTCAGTTCCAACTCGACCGAAGTGAAGGCACGCCTGCGCTATCAGAGCTGCAACGATGAAGTGTGCTTTCCTCCTCAAACTCATGAGGTCAAAATACCGATAAGGATCAAGGGGTAAAAGGGTAAAGGGGGGGAAAGGGCACACCATTTCCCCCTTCCTGCGTTCTTCCAATCACGGCCATGAGTCTTCCGACCTTGCCGTGCACTTGTTTTTCGCGTCGATAGGAAAAGAACAGGTCAGTCCGAGACATCGTGCACAAGGGCGCAGTATGAATGCGTTCGGCGACTACTCCCGCCGACAGCAACTGATCTCGATTTGCTTTAAGCAGATCGACCCGCGCATATCCTTCCCGTGTCGGCTTAAATAGATTATCGGAGTCCTGAAATCGCTCCTTGAAGCCGTCAATGACTTCGCTTCCTACCTCATAACAACAAGCGGCGGCTGCTGGTCCAATCGCAATCCGGCAATCCTTAGGCTGCGCATTGTATTCTCTGGTCAGACGTTCGAGCGCATAAAGACCAATTCCGGCATAAGTTCCTCGCCAACCTGCATGAACGGCGGCAAATGAACTCGTCTTTGGATCACCGATCAGGATCGGCACGCAATCAGCAGTCTTGACTCCCGCCAAGACCCGCGCTGCGTTGCTTACGACAGCATCACAGTAGATCGTCTCACCGCGCGCGCCCTCGGCGGGCCTTGCTTCTTCGGCGTCTCGGATAACGCGGATATCGATGCCATGCATTTGCCAGCAGCCTCCCAAAGCCCATTCGCCGCCAAAAAGCTTGAGAAACCGTCGCCGATTCTCCAGAATGTTCTCGGCCGCATCTTCGTTGAAACCTGCAAGATTCAGTGCTGCCTGCGGCATCGGGCTTACGCCACCAAGGCGTGTAGAGAAACCGTTTGTAAAACCGTCGTCTTCGAGCGGAGCGCAAATAAGAGCGCGCACGCCGTCGATTTCGCGCCAGTAAAACCCTGTGCGCTGAAGGTCAAAATCTGTGATTGTTTCCATCGGCATAGACATTATCGAAGTCCGTCGCATTCGCGAAGTGCTTAGGCGTACCCCACGCTTTGCGGAACGCGTCTTTACGTCTGCCGAGCGGGTTTACTGTGATGGCCGCGGCGCGGTGGCCGCGCAACATTATGCCGCTCGCTTTGCAGCAAAAGAAGCTGCCCTGAAAGCACTGCAAACGGGATGGAGAAGCGGGATTGGCTGGCAGGACGTGGAGATCGGTTTACGCGAAGGTGGAGCGCCGCATCTGCTTTTTCATGGTCAGGTGCAGGAACTATTTGCCGGGTCAGGAGCGAACGCGGCGCATCTTTCGATATCTCACACTAGCGAGCACGCGATTGCTGAAGTGATCCTGGAGAGAGTTGGTTAGAGCGATGGATGGCTTTCTGCTTTTCGCTTACGTAATCATGCTTGACCACTTACATTACTGACCGACTGTCAAAAAAGCTCGGCCGACGTGGTACGTTTTGTCAAAGGTATTTATTGGACGCCCTGTGATTGATTATCTGAAAGAAAACGACTATCAGAGCTCGCTCGCAAAACTGCGCCATGAGAAATGGAAGCGTGAGCACACTCATTCGCTTTGGCAACAAGAGAAGAAGTCTTTTCAGTTTTCAGCGAGGCAGTATTCATGCAGAAGGTAATCTACATTCACCTCAACCCAGTGCGGGCAGGGTTAGTTGAGAGAGCGATTGACTACCGGTGGTCTAATGCTCGAATTTGGCAAAGATGCACATCCGAGGATGAACCGCTGTTGGTTGAATTGATCGTATCCGGTGGAGGAGAAGGGCATAGCCCTCAACCCCATTAGAGCTGCCGGAAGGTCAGAAACTTCCTCACATCAGGCGGCAAAGCCGTAGCGAGCGTTGCGCAATACGCCGAAGCGCAGTCCTTCCGCCCCAGCAGGCGGCCTGGCAGTAGCACCCACTACCGCATATCGTTCACAAGCGTCCGCTTACCACGTGCATCCACATCGACACGAGTCGATTTCAAGTTTCTTAATTCCATAGAAACGAATGATTCTCTGGACGCGGTCCGGCGCTGCGCAGCTACTGCAGCCCGGTCAACGGAAGAGTCCGTGTCTTCTTCATGATGACCGCCTGAATCAGGAAGATTGCCATGGTTGTAGCACTCAAAGTTGGGTGCCAGCCGTTCCGTAACGGCTATCAGTTGGCGGTTTGGGCAAGAAAGAGTTGAGATCAAACCGCTCTCCGAGTCGATCTCGATGAACTTGATTCCTTCAGGACATTCAAATGTGCGGCCACCGAGCTCGGGCCTTAGAGCCACTGCATCGTTAACAAAATCGGTCCAGGCCGGCAATGCTGCCTCCGCCCCGGTCAAGCCGAGCTGGCTGTTATCATCGCAGCCAATCCACACTACACAAACCAGATTGGGCGTGTAACCGACAAACCAGCCATCGCGTGAGGTCCCAGTCTTCCCGGCGATGGCAGTTCCATTTACAGCGCCGCGAGCTGCCCGACCCGTCCCCTGATCCACAACAGCCTTCAGCATGTTGGTAATCATGTAGGCCGTCGTCGGACTAATCACCTGTGGCTGTTCACGGTTAAATGTACTTGTGACCGCAGGTTCGGAGACACTCGCAATTACCTTTGGCTCCACGCGCCGTCCGCCATTAACAAACACTGCATAAGCAGCTGCGAGCTGAAGCGGGGTCGCCTCGGTCGTGCCGAGTGCCAGGGAGGGATATCGTTCGGGTTTCGGCAATCCAAAGTGGGATGCCAGGTTTGCTATTCGTGCGAGGCCGGTGTGCATCGCGACGTCAACTGTGACGATGTTAAGGGAATTAACCAGAGCGTTGCGCATGGTTACTTCGCGACCTGAATAGCCGCCACCAAAGTTTGCCGGACGATAAATCCGGTTTCGGTCGTAAACGAAATCACGAGGCGCATCGGTAACGTCTGGACCGGTGACAATCCGTCTTCCAACGCGGCCGCATAAACAAAAGGTTTGAAGGTTGAACCCGGTTGCCGGCGCGCGTCGGTGACGCGGTTCAATTGTGACTCACCGTATTCCCGACCGCCCACCATTGCAAGGATATTTCCGGTGCGCGGATCCAGGGCCACCAACGCTGCTTGAGGTTTCCCGGCGTGGTTCTTATATCTCCCGTTGAGATGTTCCAGCTGGCGATTGATTGCAGCCTCAGCAAGTTGTTGCAAATCCAAATCGATCGTCGTGTAGATCTGCTGGGTCGCAGCTGAGACCTCCAGTTGCGACCCGGCCACGCGATTGACGTAGTCAATGAAATAGGGAGCTTGAGTATGTGTGTCTGGCAGCGCGGCCACGACGAGCGGCTCATGGGAAGCAGTCATAGACTGCTCACTACTGATGCAACCATCCCGAGCCATTGCTGATAGCACTAGGTTTCTTCGTGCCTGCGCCGGGCCGCGATTTCGCTCAGGTGAATAACGAGACGGCCCCTGGATCATTCCGGCGATTGTGGCAGCTTCGCTCAGAGAGAGATTTTTCAGCTCCTTGCCGAAGTAAAGCTGCGCCGCTTGTTCTACACCGCGAGCAGCAACCGCGCCCCGCTGGCCCAAGTAAACCTCGTTGCAGTACAGCGCAAAGATATCCTGCTTGGAAAGCCGCTGTTCGAGGGCAAAAGCCAACATGGCTTCCGCATATTTGCGGCGAAAGGTTCGCTCGGGCGACAGGTAGGTATTTTTTACGAGCTGCTGGGTAATCGTTGAACCGCCCTGGCCGATTCGTTCGTCGCCTGCGTTGCGCAACATGGCTCGAGCGACTCCCAACGCGTCCAGACCTGGGTGCTCAAAGTAGCGACGATCTTCTATCGAGATGATGGCGTAGACCAGAAGGGGAGGGAGGTCACTGTAGCTCAGGGTATTTCGTTTCCCTGTTTTCGAGGAAAGGTCATTTGTCAGAATCTCCGGCTCAAGATTAAAAGATTCGAGCGGAACTTCATTGGTCACCAATGTCGCAACTCTGCCGCCTTGAAAACTAACCTTAACTATCTGCGGACGGCTCTTCTGATGGGCCTGCCTGGGTCGAATTTCCAAAATCGAGTCTTGCCTGACAAAGCTACCATTCCAGACATCGCTGCTCGCATTTTCTATATAGCCGGCACGCCGCAAGACTGCTACCAGAGCATCTTGTGAAAAACCCTGGCCAGCCCGAATGATTCTGGGCGCGGCATAGAGTCCGGGACGACTCGATAGATAACCACTGGCCAGGCGTGCGTCAATAATTCTTGAGTAGTACTTATAAGATCGGAGGAAGGAATCACTCGCGACAACAGCAGCAAGCACGACGATGGCAGAAACGACTTGAAATGCGGTTCGCCGCGCGGTGCGTTCGCCCCACGGATAGATCTGGCGAAGAGTCCGCGCGATTCTTCCGGGGAAGACAAGCCGTCGTTCGGATACAGAGGTGATCTCGATTGCCATTGGAAGATAGACTTCGAGCGTGACCGGCGGGCAAGATGTTTATTTTCCGACCCTTGCCAGGATTTCCCAGCTGCGCAACCCTTCAGTAACTTCATCAATTCTGAATACCCTCTATAAACAGCTAATCTGCGTGAGATTTCCTAAATGCAGCGACCACTATGAAGACGCCGGCAAGAAGGGGGCTGATGGCAATTGGTCCTAATGGTAATTTGCAGGGTCAATAACCCCCCCCCAAATATCCTGAACTCGAATTGTCACTTCAGGGTTGAATGGCTTTTGGAACTTGAATGTTTAGCGGGCGCCCTCCGGTTTGCTCCTTCGCACCCTGCAAAGTTTCTGGCTTAAGCGGTCCTTCTCCAGGCCCCATCGATGGCCCGGAACCCCCCGGATCTCATGACTGCAAAAACTCGTGGAAGCGAAGGCTAAGTAAGAGAGGTGATAGGCCGTTTGACGGGGATGTCCCTACGGCGGCGAAGGTGATACCACTTAGGCGCGGCCTTTGTCGCGGCTGTAATCACCATCTCGATCTCCGGGATGCTCTCAACCCCTGCGGCATAACCGGCCGCGATTAGTTCTGCGGCACGGCTCATTTCATCCCAACGAATATGACCAACGCGAGGCCTAATCACCACGTCGGCCGCCGCCAATTGGTATAACGATGCGGTGCGCTGCACCAGCATCATCGACTGCACCACCACACTGATGATGGAAAGCGATGGACCGAGAAAAGTAGCCCCTTGAGCGTTGACGTCTACTGCTATGACGATGTCCGCGCCCAAAGAACGGGCCACGTCGGAAGGAATATTGGCAACCAGACCGCCATCCACGAGTTGTCGTCCGTTTTCGTCGGTCACTGGAACGTACCAGCCGGGGATCGCACAACTCGCGCGGATCGCGAACGGCACATCGCCCTCGCCTCGCAGGATTACTCCTTTGCCTGACTGAAGGTCAGTCGCCACGGCAGCAAACGGAATGCAAAGATCTTCAAAACGTGTTACCGGTAGACGCTCCCGCAGATATTTTTCAAGGCGCTCATTACTCTGGACGCCCATTCGCGACATCGTC
>JACCSP010000122.1 GCA_013812905.1 Pyrinomonadaceae bacterium | reverse complement strand
GCCTTCATCGTCTCGAGCGAGTATAGCGGACGCTTTGGACCCTAACGGCATAGTCCAAAGTCCAACGTCCCATGTCCAATGTCAACGGGCGCAAAGCTGACCTTGGACATTGGACGTTGGACTTTGGACATGGTTCAGACCTTAATGAAGATCTTGCGGGAGTAGAGAATCCACATCAGTCCCAGCCACAGCAGAATGAAAGCGATCGCGAAAGACAACGAAGCTAATTTTGGCGGGGCCCACGGGACGAACAGACCTGAGTAGATCAAGTTCTTAAGTGCCGGTCGCGAACCATCTGCCAGCGGTATTTTAATAATTCCCATCAGCTTGGCCATGATGCCTGTACCCACGAACAGCGCAATCGCGTTAACGCCGAAGACCACAAAAGGCTTGGCCCACGCGCGATAGTCCTTGATGTCAGCCAGCCAGTAACAAAACCCCAGGAGTTGCAGCGCCATACCACCGGTGAATAAAACATATGAACTCGTCCATAGAGACTTATTGATGGGAAAAAATGGATGCCAGGCCCACCCGATAACCAGGCAACACATTCCCGCCACAAACATCCCGGCGACTTTCTCATAGTCTGACGTGGTCGTACGCAGCCATTGTCCGGTTAACGCGCCTAACAAAGTGGTAGCCAGCGCGGGAATCGTGCTCAGCAATCCTTCGGGATCGTAAACCTTGCCTTGTGACCAGATGTGACTACCAAGGGCCAGGCGATCGATAAATGAAGCGACGCTTCCTTCTTTGCTCAAATCCCCCCTAGCAAAACCGGGCGCACTCAGGCAAGCCATCAGCAGCCAGTAAACCAACAGCAACGCGGTTACGATAACTATTTGAGTTCTAACCCTGGACTTGAGAAAGATAATTGAAGCGAGCAGGTAACATACCGCAATTCGCTGCAGCACTCCGGGGATCCGAATTGTTGACAGATTGAAATAGGGAAATCCGTTAAGAAATAGCCCGAGGGCGAAAATGATTAATGTCCGTTTCATCACCTTCAGGTAGAGATCCCTTTGGGCGCCGCCGGCATCGACGCGTCGTCCGAAAGCAAGGGGAATCGCCACACCCACGATAAAGAGAAAGAACGGAAATATGAGATCGGTGGGAGTCCAGCCGTGCCACTCCGCGTGTGCCAGGGGCCAGTAGATGTGGCTCCACGATCCGGGATTGTTGACTAGGACCATCCCGGCGATTGTGAGCCCGCGGAACACATCAAGCGAGATCAGCCGATCAGTTGCACCCCGTGTTAGAGTGTTTGTCATCGAGACGAATGATTAGCGACTGTGGTTTGAAAATGAAGGTACAGTTCGGTGCCCGCGAGACGGACCCCCTTTTTAGCTGAAACAACAGCCAGGCGCACTATACGCTTGGAACAGATTAGGGAGAAATCAGTTTGTCCTTAATGCTTCAGGAAATTGCGGAGCAGCCGGAAGCACTCGTGCGCACGATTGAGGCCGAGCGCACGAAGATCAGCCGGTTAGGGAAATTCTTAAAGGATCGTGACATAGATCTAATCGTACTTGTGGCGCGCGGTAGTTCGGACAATGCGGCTCTCTTCGGTCGCTACCTGCTGGAAATTAAGACCGGTATTCCGGTTTCGCTTTCCGCCCCCTCGGTCCACACTCTCTACAAAGCCAAACTGAAACTGCGCCATGCCCTCGTAATTGGAGTATCTCAATCGGGTGAAGGCGAAGACGTCAATTTGGTATTGGAAAAGGCTCGGAATTGTGGCGCGTACACTGTGGGCATCACCAATGAACCAGCAGCCTCGATGACGCATATCGTCGATGAAACTTTGGTCATGCATGGCGGGCGCGAACGGTCGGTTGCCGCGACCAAAACATTTACCGGCCAGATGATGCTGTTCTATATGCTGGCGGCAGAACTGGGCGGCGGTTCGCCCGATTTAACCTACCAGGCAATCCCAGATTTTGCGGCCAAAGCGTACGAGCAGAAAGCTGCGCTGCTTGAACTTGTCCAGCGGTATGTCTTCATGGAAAATTGCGTTGTAGTTGGTCGCGGCCTGGCTTACGCAAATGCGTACGAGTTGGCTCTGAAGTTAATGGAGACGTGTTACGTGGTAGCGGAGCGATTTTCTTCGGCGGATTTTTTGCACGGACCGCTGGCCATGGTCGAACGCCACTTCCCGGTGATCTTATTCGCACCACCGGGCGTGATGCTGCCGGGAGTTAGAGACCTTATTGGGCGTCTAAAGGAGCTGCATGCAGACACCCTCGTCATTACCGGGGACCTCGAAGCGGCAGCCGCCTGTTCGCGCGCAATCATTATGCCGCGTGAGATTGATGAATTTCTTGCTCCGATACCTTATATGATCCCCGGCCAACTCTTTGCCGCCCTCCTGGCTGAGGCTAAGGGTTTGGATCCAGATGCTCCCAGGTCGTTGTCGAAGGTGACGAGGACGTTGTAACGTTTAGCCGATGTCTAAAATGAACGGCACGATTTCCATCTTGAACTAAGACAATTCTCAGGGTCCTGTATATGCGCAAGTGCGACAGGAGATCGAAAGTCAAATTCAACGTAAATAGTTTGCTTCGGGTTAAGCCCTTCCCTCCCCCCTGCCGCGCCGGCGAAGAAACTCTCAGTTAATCGTGGCGAGATCCAGCGTGCCTGCTAAGAACTGGAGCGCGCCGGGCTGGTTAATAAAGACACTGGGAAAGACTTTCTTGGACAGGCTAAGACGACCTACCGGTGGCGTGACAAGATTCCGTGCTCTTCGCCTCTCCCTGCAACACGTTGGACCGTCATAACCCAAGCTCAAACGCGATCCACGAAACCACACGAAATGACACTAACAAGATTTCGTGTTGTTTCGTGGGATTTCGTGGATCGTTTGGTTGGTCTTTGTCGCCACTAAAGCCGCAACCTAAAGGTAGGTGAACTCTGAACTTCCGGACTCAAATGAACCAGTACCGATGAACTTTCTCGCGTTGTGACGAAGCTAAACACACGTGATACTCTCTTTCGTCGCTGCACCTGAGTGAACGGTTGAGAGTAAGTGCGAAAGTGGCGGAATTGGCAGACGCGCCAGACTTAGGATCTGGTACCGAAAGGTGTGGGGGTTCGAGTCCCCCCTTTCGCACCAATTTGCGTGAGTAGTTTTCAGCAGTCAGTGATCAGAATTCGATACCGAAGCTCTTCGTCACAACCAAAGATAAAGCTGGCCGATGACAATCACGGACCACGGACAACCAACAAAACTCGATCTCGAAAAGAAAGAAGGCCGCCCGTTTGATGCCGCGAGCTTTTCAAATGGAGGTTACGATTAATGAAGTCAGAACTGGTTGATGTTTCTCCGACACGCAAAGAGATCAAAATAGAGGTTGAGCCGGAAGTGGTACGCGCAGCCTTCGACCGCATTAGTGATCGCTACGCCAAGCAAGCGAGTGTTCCAGGCTTTCGGCCCGGGCATGCCCCGCGCGCCGTGGTGCGTACTCGCTTCAAGAGTGAGATTCGGGGTGAAGTATTGCGCGAACTAATACCCGATGCCGTCAACAATGCAATCGAAAAACACGAACTAGCAGCCATCGGCGAACCGGACGTTCACCTCGACACCGACAAAGCTTTAGAGCGAATCGGCGAGGATGCGATTTCGTTTCACGTAGGCGTCGAAGTTCTGCCAAAGGTGGAGCTGGGAAAATATAAAGAGATCAAGGCGACCCGCCGGCTGCGGCCGGTTACCGCCGAAGACACTGATCGCATGTTGGAAGGACTCCGCGAAGCTTCCGCTGCCCTGCAACCAGTTGAAGATCGCCCCGCGGAATCGGGAGATACAGTCACGGTGAGTTTCCAGGGAAAGTTTGTCGATCACCCCGAAGACGAAGATATCAAGGTCGAAGATGTCGAGGTAACTCTTGGCGGCCCAAGTGTGCAACAGGAGTTCACCGACAATCTCATAGGCGTAAGGGTTGACGAGGAAAAGACTTTTGTTGTCGATTATCCGCATGATTTCTCGGCGAAAGGACTGGCGGGAAAGAAGGTAGAGTACAAAGCGAAAGTAAGCACGGTGCGCGTCAAGGAACTTCCTGACGTGGACGATGAATGGGCGCGAAGCCTGGGCGATGAGTTTGATTCAGTGGAAACCCTGCGGGCGAAGATTCGCGAGGACCTGGAAAAACGCGCCTCCTCTGAAGCCGACAATCGTCTCCGCACTGAACTAATGCGCTGGCTTTTAAATACGCATCAATTCGAAGTGCCAGAGAGCATGGTCGAACATCAGACTCAATACCGTCTCGAAAGTGTTGTGCGCGACATGGTCGGACGAGGTGTCGATCCGCGCAGTCAGGAGTTGAACTGGGAAGGCGCGCGTGAAGAGTTGAAGACCCAGGCGGAAGAAGATGTGCGCGGCTCAATGCTCCTCGAGCGCATCGCTGAAGAGGAACACATTCATGTCTCTGATGAAGAGATTGAAGCTGAAATTGATGCCATTGCACAGGCCTCGCGACAGTCGAAAGAACAAGTGCGTGGCATCTTGACAAAGGATGGAGGCGAACGTAGCATCGCGAACAGGTTGCGAAATCGTAAAGCGCTTGATCTGCTAAGAGAAAATGCGCGCGTAACCGAAGCAGAGTGGAGTGATGAAACCAATCAGAAGGATGAAGGCGCAAGGATGAAGGCGGAAGAGTAAGACCAATCACACAGACTGAAATTCTTCCTTTTCCTCCTTTAGCCTTCATCCTTCATCATTATTCACGAGGTTACGAGTTTATGGCCCTAGTCCCGATGGTCGTCGAGCAGACTTCGCGCGGCGAGCGCGCTTTCGACATTTACTCTCGACTGCTGAAAGACAACATTATCTTCTTGGGAACACCCATCGATGATCAGATCGCCAATTTGATTGTGGCGCAACTACTCTTTCTCGAAGCTGAGGATCCGGAAAAGGACATTAACGTGTATATCAACTCGCCGGGCGGCTCGATTACGGCGGGCATGGCAATTTACGACACTATGCAGTTTATTCGCCCGGATGTGACCACGATTTGCGTTGGCCAGTGCGCTTCCATGGGCGCATTGCTCCTGGCTGCCGGAGCTAAAGGCAAGCGTTTTGCTCTCCCCAATTCCCGCATTCTCATTCACCAACCAACCGGTGGTTCTCAAGGTCAGGCCACGGATATTAGAATTCAAGCCGAAGAGATCCTCAGAATGCGCGAACTGACCTCCCAGATCATTGCTAAACATACCGGTCAATCTTATGAGACCGTTGAGCGCGATGTTGAACGCGACAAAATAATGTCTGCCATGCAAGCTAAAGAATATGGTTTAATAGATGAGGTAATCGCGCATCGCGAGTAGCGCGCGATGGATTGGAGACCTGGTGAATGATTGCCAAGATGAAAGCTAGAGGGTTCCGCTGTTCATTCTGTGGCAGGTCGAGAGACGAAGTGGCGAACATTATGGCTGGGACGCCGCAGCGCATGCCGGGTGTTCCCAGACAAATGATTGGCAAGAGCGCATTCATCTGTGACGAATGCGTGCGCCGTTACTACCAGATGGTCACCGGCACAGAGGTTCCCAAGACGCCGGTGGTGGTTCCTCAGGCCTGATTTCGAAGGAGCTCCCCTACACATATGGTAAGACGAACCGACGATACCTTGCGCTGCTCATTCTGTGGCAAGTCACAGAATGAAGTGAAAAAGCTGATTGCAGGTCCGACCGTTTACATCTGCAATGAGTGCATAGACATTTGCAATGAGATCATCACCGACGACCAGCAAGCCGAGTCCGTTGCAACCCGTCCACCGCTTCCGAAGCCAGGCGAGATCAAGAGTTTTCTGGACGAGTATGTCATTGGACAGGATGAAACGAAGAAGCGTCTCGCTGTGGCGGTCTATCAACATTACAAGCGAATCGAAATCGGCCGCCGGCGCTCTGAGGTCGAGATTCAAAAAGCCAATATCCTCCTGATCGGGCCCACCGGAACCGGCAAGACGCTCCTGGCCCAAACTCTGGCGCGGTTGTTGAGCGTGCCTTTCACGATTGTCGACGCTACCACACTGACGGAAGCGGGCTACGTTGGCGAAGATGTTGAAAACATTATCCTGAAGCTCCTGCAGTCGGCTAATGGCGATGTCGAAAGAGCCCAGCAAGGAATCATCTACATAGATGAAGTCGACAAGATTTGCCGCAAGGACGAGAACCCGTCTATCACTCGCGATGTCTCGGGTGAGGGTGTGCAGCAGGCGCTGTTGAAAATACTCGAGGGCACGGTCGCCAATGTTCCTCCCCAGGGCGGCAGAAAGCATCCTCATCAGGAGTTCTTTCCTATAGATACGACAAACATTCTGTTTCTCTGCGGTGGCGCGTTTGTCGGTCTGGAAAAAGTTATCGAACGGCGTTTACGCAATAAGTCACTCGGCTTCCAGGCCCAGGTTAAGTCCGGCTTGCACCGCCACGCGGAAGCGCTGGCGGCAGTTCAGCCGGAGGATTTGATTCGTTTTGGCTTGATACCCGAGTTTGTAGGCCGCCTGCCCGTCTGCGGCGTGCTACATGAGCTCGATGAAGGCGCTCTAATCAAGATTCTTACTGAACCGAAGAACGCTCTGGTGAAGCAGTATCAAAAGAAGTTTGATTTCGACAATGTGAAGCTAAAGTTCACGGAGGACGCACTTAAGTCCGTAGCGCGCCAGGCCGTAGAGCGCAAGGTCGGTGCTCGGGGTCTAATGATGATACTGGAAGAGCTTCTGCTGGACGCGATGTATACGTTGCCTTCCCAGAAACGCATTAAAGAGTTTGTCATTAACAGCGAAATGGTGGAACGGCGCCGCGCCATACCCGGCGAAGGTCTAACCGGCGTTGACGGCGCGGCTGCCTAAGAACTCGGACTGTGCCCGACTGTTAGAGCTGCGTCAAACTCAAACTTCTTACGGCGAAGATTAAATGTTGCGGCGCGTTCACTTCATATAAAAACCTATAACGCCGATCATCAAAGCGGGACCATGCCGGGCTTCGTACGCTGAAAAAGATCGGAACGACACCGCCGAGCAAATGTGCGGGCGAGTGATGCAACACGGCGAGGCTGGCGCCCGTCCCGGGGCAACATTGTTAGAATTGATGCGGATTTGAATTGCAGACCCGTAAGCTGGGCCCTAACCCTGAACTACCCACCTACAAAACCTTCAAGAATCGCCACCAGAACGATTTGGGCTCAGCCGTTAAATTGAGAAGAGGTTTGAGTTTCGCCAAGCCATAACCGTGATTGAAGCTCATTGCGGGTATGATCTCGACAGAGTCTTATTCTGTCTTATTCTATCAGGACTCGTGACGGAGAATTGTATTAAATGGCGCTGTGAAGCGGCGACTTTGCAGTCTCTTCCGCGCCGGTCAGAACTTGTGTTTATGAGACCAGCGCGTTATGGAAGGTAGGTATGCAGGAGGAGGATTTCAGATATCTATACGCTCTGGAAGATAGCTTCTGGTGGTTTGTGGGAATGCGCGAAATTACATTTGTGCTGCTCGATCCGATATTGGGGCCCTCGCAGGACCGGCTCATTCTCGATGCCGGATGCGGCACGGGTGGAATGCTAGCGTGGCTGGCGCGCTTCGCCGGGCGCGGGCGGGTTGTCGGAATCGATGTGGTCCCCAGGGCGTTGAGATTTTGCCGCGATCGCCATCACACGCATTTGGCTCAGGCTTCCGCGACGCATCTGCCGTTCGTCGATTCGAAGGTCGACCTGGTAACGAGCTTTGACGTACTGGTGCAACTGCCGGGCGAGGGAGCGGACGAAGCGGCTATCCGGGAGATGCATCGTGTGCTTCGACCGGGCGGCGTCGCCTTCGTGCGCGTCGCGGCTTACGAATGGATGCGAAGCGGTCACGACGACGCGCTGGGGACTCAGCGTCGCTACACTCTCCGAGCATTGACCGACCGGATGGAGAGTGCGGGCTTCAGCATCGTGCGCGCGACTTATGCCAACGCACTGCTGCTGCCGGCTGCCGCTTTGAGGCGGCTCGTGTTGAAGCGTGTGGGTCTGGCCGACAGCGGCTCGGACGTTAAGCCGTTGCCGCCGAAGTTAGAGTGGCTGAACCGCGTCCTCGCTAGTGCGCTCGTCAGTGAGGCGAGAATTTTGAGAAATCCAAGGGCGAGTTTGCCCGCTGGCTTATCCATTATTTGCATCGGAAGGAAATCGCACAACTGAGTTAAGGGCTTGTCTGACAAACCGATGGATTGGTCCGTCAAGCTTCGAAGAGGAGAATTTTGGCCGCGACTTCGCGTGTTTCTTCTTCGGTCAGGTGAGAGTGCAGTGGCAAGGATAAGATTTTGCGCGCCAGGTCTTCGGCCACAGGCAGAGCGTCCTGCTCGGGTCGCTGAAACAAGGGTTGTTGATGGATGAGGAAAGGGTAATGAATTAACGTCTCGATTCCGTGTGCGGCGAGGTGAGAGCGCAAGCGATCTCGTTGCGGGTGCTGCGTCACGTAAAGGTGATAAACGTGTGCTTCGGGCGCGCGCGTCGAAGGAAGTTTTAACGTGGTGCCGCGTAGCATTTCGCCGTAGATTCGCGCGAGGCCGCGCCGCTGCTCATTCCATTTTTCAAGATACTGAAGCTTGACACGCAGGAGCGCCGCTTGCATTTCGTCGAGACGCGAGTTGCGGCCCTCGACACCAGTGCCAAAGGCCGCGGCGTGTCCGCCCTGCCGCAAGGTTTTCACTCGCTCAATCAGGGCCGCATCGTCAGAGGTGACGGCACCACCGTCCCCGCACGCGCCGAGATTTTTCGTCGGGTAAAAGCTGAAAGCCGCCGCGTGCGCGTGCGCGCCAGCACGCTTCCCCCCGACCGATGCGCCGTGCGCCTGCGACGCGTCTTCGATGACAGTAAGACCCCGATGCGCAGCCACTTCGCTAAGCGCACGCATGTCTGCCATCTGGCCGTAGAGATGGACGGGTATGACGGCTCGCGTGCGCGGAGTGATTGCGCGTTCGAGGGCAGGCGGGTCGAGCGTGTAAGTTTGCGCATCGATGTCGGCGAAGACAGGGACGCCGCCGGCGTTAAGAATGGCGAGCGCCGTGTAAGCGGCGGTCAGGGGCGAGGTAATGACTTCGTCGCGCCTCCCTTTGTGTACAGCTCCGGACGCAATCAGCGCGAGCGTGAGCGCATCGGTGCCAGAGTTGACGCCCGCTGCGCGGCGCACGCCGCAAAAGCGCGCCCACTCTTCTTCAAATGCTTCGACCTCGCGACCGAGGATGAAGACGCGGCCGGCCATCACTCGCCCGAGCGCGGCGGTGGCTTCCTCCTCAATCTCCCGGTGCTGCCGCGTTAGATCGACGAACGGTATTCGCGTCAGGCTCCCAATAATGGGTCCGATTCCTTTCGTAAAACTCGACGGTGTGAGCTAGCCCCTGGGCCAAAGGCGTGTGTGGACTCCACCCTAGCGCCGTCTTTATCTTTTGATAGCTCGAATAAGCGTTGCCGATGTCGATCAACTGTCGTTCGAGCGGGAAAGGCACGGGACTAATCGAGCCGCGTCCAGTCAGCGAGACCAACTCTCCCGCTAAGGCAGACAGGCTCACTGGAGTGCCGCCAAGATTAAAAATTTCGCCCTCTGCGGACTCGCTCGCTCCGGCCAACAGCAGCGCTTCGACCACGTCGTCAACGTAATTCATATCGCGCCGCTGCCGGCCTTCGCCAAAGAGCTCGATCACCCCCCCGTCGAGCGTCTGACGGATGAACCACCCGATGAATCCCTGCCGGTTGTGGCGGACGAGTTGGCGGGGGCCGTAAGTATTTGTCAGACGCAGGCACACGGCCCGCAGGCCGTAAACGCGGTGGTAGAGTTGGTGGTAATTTTCGGCCGCCAGTTTGTGAATCCCGTTAATGTCGACTGGCATCACGCGGTGTTGTTCGTCAACCGGTAGATAGATAGGTTTGCCATAGACCTGCCGCGTACTCGTGAATACTATCTTCACGTATGGGTTGAAATTGCGACAGGCTTCAAGCAGCGTGAGTTGCGCGGCGCAGTTCAACTCTAAGTCGTGTTGTGGCCGCAACATGGATTCGAGGTGGCTGACGTTGCCTGCGAGGTTGAAGATGTAATCGACTCCGCCGACGAGGTGGTTGATGACATAGTCGTCGCCCATGTCGGCGATCTGCACCTTGACGCGGCTTTTAATGTCTTCAATGTTAAAGAGGTTACCACCCTGATCCGGCACCAGCGCATCGATAATGGACACTTCGACATCGCCGATTTCCACCAGCTTGCGCGCCAAATTACTGCCGATGAATCCGAGGCCTCCGGTGATGAGCACCGACCTGCCTTTATATGCGCTGAGGCATTGAGCCGTAGTCGTCATAAGCTATTCAAGAGGCTAACACCGGTTGGGGGCTTAGGGTGTTGTGTCGGCAGGGGGGAACTTTCCGTCTCCTACTTCTTGGTCCCCCGCCGGTGCTTGGCTCAGCCTTTTCTCCGATCAAGTGCTGCGCGCCTGCCCTTGATTGTCATCTGATGTGGGCCAGAGCCACCGTAGCGCGACGAGCTTCAACCACAGGATGAAAAAATCGGTGACCGTGTGCGCCACCCGACCCGGCCTGAAGAACTGCGACTGGCCCTCAATGCGCGGGTAATGACGCACGGGCGACTCCACGAAGAGGCAACCAGCTTCATGCAGCTTTCGCACTAACTCCACGCAAATAACGCCGCTCGACGATACCAATTTGATTCGGCGGAGGGCACTTTGGCGCAATAGCCGAAAGTCGCAATCTACGTCGCGGATAGGGAGTCGAAACAGAAACCGCGCCGTCCGATTGTAGATCGAGCCGATCAAGATGCGGTGGCGTTTGTCGGCACGTTTTATCTTATAACCGTTGACCACGTCAACCACGCCGGTCATCAGCGGGAACAGTTTGACGAGTTCGAGAACGTCATATTGCCCGTCGCCGTCCGTATAAAAAACCAAATCTTTACTTGCCGCGCTGAACCCCGTGCGCAGCGCCGCGCCGTAACCCTGGTTCGTTTCATGGTGGATGATTTCAACATGCGGCACCCCGCGCGCCAATTCGTCGAGAACGCGCGCCGTGGCGTCCGTGCTCCCGTCGTTTATCACGATCACCTCGTAATCGTCCGTCAAAGTCTTTAAAACGGCAATAGCATTCCGCACCAGCGGCGCAATCGAGCCCTGGTCGTTGTACGCGGGAAAAAAGACACTAATGCTGGCGCGGGGATTCGCTGGCGGCATCATGTTCATTTAACTTTCTGCGTATTCGTTTGAATGACGTGCGTGCCGTTGAGCTGAACAGCCTTACCGCTGCGGGCGTCGAAAGCCCATGCTGAAATTATAAGGGGACTTGTCGGAAGGTCATTAACGGAGAAAGATTTTTGCCATCCCGCGTAGTCGGACGGCGAACTTAACCGCAAGATCCTTGCCACCACGCCCCTTTCCTCGCCCGTGTCGGCCAGAGCGAAAATGACAGAGTCTCCGGCCGCCCTGTCATAGGTGAGAAGAATCGCGTCGGCAGCGTCACCCCGCCACGGCAACACCGCCCAGCCCGAAGCAGTGTAAAGGTCTTCGCCCGTCTGGATGACGGAGTCGAGCGAACCGTAATATTCAGGTTGTGCGGAGGTAGTTGCAATGTCTTGCGCTCGGTTACTTTTTATCAATCCAGGCCGCAAAAAACTCAAGCCATTCAGACTGTTAGCTGCCAGCTTGAGATATTCAACACTCGGAAAGGCCCTCGTCAAGCAATCTTCCTCGATCACGTTGAGTAAGAGCAAGCAAGCCTTGCTTTGCGAGAGCCTTTTGCTCAAGGCGCTCATTTGCCTGATGTTGAGAGGATAGATTAAGAGATGTGCGACGACGACGCTGCCGGCTAGAACCTGGAGCAGGATTTCCTTCCTGGCGGCGAGACGGCCTTCCGCCACCTGACGCTCAAGGATAATCGGGAGGAGATGCACCAGGGCGATGGGTAGATACAAGGTGAAGGTGGTATAGCGCGGAGTGAAAGCCTGTTCGACGCCGAAACCGGAACGCCCAATTGTCACCAAAATAGCGGTCATGATTGAATAAGTTCCCAGCATTAACCACCCTGCCGCCCGGTGCGCTAATCTCATATCTCTTTGTGTGCACAGCGCCGACACTATGAAAAAAGCTGCCATTGTCAGTCCAGTAGCCGCGGCACTGATTTTGTGTCCTGTGCCAAACTGCTCCTTCAGGAAAATCACGTCGCCCGGATCGAGCGCCTTGCCCAAGAGAATTGAGAAGTATACTAATGCCTTCACCGGATGAATCAGAGACTCGGAAAGGCTAGGATGACCCAAGATTTTTTGATAGCCGTTAAAGTAAAGCGCTACGCAGACGACGAATCCGACAATCCATGCCAGCAGCAGCCACCTCTTGTTGTGCAGTTCCGCACGCGAGTTCGGCCAGGTGAGCAAGGGGAGTACGAGCCAGCACAAGATTCCGTTGGCGGAGGAGAAGGTGCTAACCGCTGCCAGACACATGCATGACAGAAACTTCGCGCGAGCGCCGAGCTGTGAATAAGCTATGACCAGACACGTCGTCAGGCAGGCGATCGGCATGAAATAGATAATTTGCATACCGACCAGCCAGTTAAAATATTGGACAGGAGAAAAGATGAGGAGATTGGTTAGGAAATAAATCATTATCCGGCGCGCCGGGCTGCCGTCGACTGTCAATCTTCCCAATCGATAGAGGTTGAAAGAGACCAGACAGGCGAGCGCGAAGCTCACCAGCAGCTCGTACCTTTTGTTCCATTTCGTCAACCACCCGAGACCGACGAAAATAAGATTCGGGAAAAATTGCCGGTACTCGTTCTGCTGTGCGAAAAGGTCGCTGAGAGTGAGGGTGCCTTGAGAAAATTTCTCGAAGAACAAGACGTAGTGCCACTCATCCCAGTGGGGTATGTCGACGCCGTACTTCAAAATCAGTGTCAGGACGAGGCAGGCGGGCATTATGGATAGAGAGACGGCCAACGTGCGGGTCGAAATAGGTGGGAGCGATATCATAATCCGGCTTCCCTAAGCGCTTGATCACTGGAAACAGGCGACGACCAATACTCTTTTAGCTGATCTGCAAACTTCATGAGAAGTCCTAAACGCATCGCTGTTCTAATAACTACCGGATTTTTTGCGTTTGCGCCTCCGGGAACATTGATTTTCGGGTTCATGATCATTCTAGGGGTAGCAGGTAACGTCTGGCTCGTCGCCGGGGGCGCTTTCGGGCTTCTCGTGATAGGGGGCACATGGTTGATGATTAGGAGACGAGCTGGTAAAAAGAACGAACGCGGAAAAGATGCTATCAAGGGTTGACCTTAACAACGACTCAAGAGTCACATCTCTATTTCAGAAAGGCGCGGCGCTTTTCAACTTCGGGCATAATTAGCGCAATTCCGATTATTGATAGAGTGGACCGTAAGAACGAGAGGGAAGAATGCCACCGCATTTCTCTTATTCTTATCTCCACTTTGCGCTCATTAACTTCTGGTTTTTCTCGCGTGGTGGCGCAGTCGCGGGAAATGATTTACAATTGCCCAGCTTATTAGGTGCGAGACGCTAATGTGAGCGGCCCGCCCCTGCTTCAACGGCCTAGGCAAAAAGTTTACTAGTAACATGGAAGAATATTCAGATCATTCTCCGGCTGACGTCGCCTGGTACCCGATGGTGCCTATCCGCGACGTGGTGATTTTCCCTTTCACAAAAGTAGCTTTCAAAATCGGACGCAGGGGTTCAGTGCGAGCGCTGGAGCAGGCCCTGGCCGCCGATCGCACCATCTATCTGGCAACCCAGCACGATGCCACGGTTGACGAGCCCGCCCCTGAGCAAATCTACGGTGTGGGCACGCTCGGTCGCATCTTACAATCTCAGAAACAGGAGAACGGTCAGATCAAGGTCGTTGTAGAAGGTCGCGAGCGTGCGACTACCATTCGCGTTGAAAACACTGAAGGTACGTTTGTGGCCCTGGTGAAACGTGCGCCAGTGGTTAATGAGGAGGGCACCCGGCTGGATGCGCTCATTCAGAAGGTAGGCCAGCTTGTTGAGCAGCATCTTCGTCTGGCGCCAGACACTCAGACCGATGCACTCCAAACGGCACTGCGCAACCCGGAGCCCTCTCACCTGGCGGACGCGCTTGCGTCTCAGCTGCGTATTTCCGTTGAAGACAAGCAAGGTTTGCTGGAACTCTTTTCCGCACAAGCTCGTCTGCAGCGGTTGATTGAACTGCTCGAGATGGAAATTGAAAAGCGACAGCTTGACCGCACGATCCAGACTCGCGTTAAACGCCAAATGGAGAAGGCGCAAAAAGAGTACTACCTCAACGAGCAGATCAAAGCCATTCATAAAGAACTGGGCCGCAAAGACGAGAAAGCCGAACTCGAAGATCTGAAGAAGAAAATCGAGGAAGCCGGCATGACTGACGAGGCGAAAGAGAAAGCGCTGCAGGAATTACATCGCCTTGAGGCGATGCCACCCATGTCCGCCGAAGGCACAGTCTCCCGCACCTACATCGACTGGCTGGTCAGTGTGCCCTGGAAACAGAAGAGCAAAGAAATTAGGGACCTGTCCAAAGCGGAGGAGGTTCTCAACGAAGACCATTACAGCTTGGAAAAGATCAAGGAACGGATTCTCGAGTATCTCGCTGTGCGTCAGCTAGTTAAAAATCCGAAAGGATCGATTCTTTGCTTTGTGGGCCCCCCGGGAGTTGGAAAAACGAGCCTCGGTAAGTCTATCGCTCGGGCTACGGGCCGGAAGTTCGTGCGCTTGTCCCTCGGAGGCGTACGTGATGAAGCAGAGATCCGCGGCCATCGTCGCACCTACATCGGAGCCTTACCTGGCCAGATCATTCAGATGATGAAGAAGGCCGGGACGGTTAATCCCGTCTTACTGCTTGATGAGGTCGATAAACTTGGCGCTGACTTCCGCGGCGACCCGAGCGCCGCTTTGCTTGAGGTGCTCGACCCCGAACAGAATCATACCTTCCAGGACCATTACCTTGATGTGGAGTATGATCTTTCGAAGGTCTTTTTCATAGCGACCTCCAACGTACTGCATACTATTCCACCGGCGCTACAAGATCGCCTCGAAATACTCCGCCTCTCTGGATATACGGAGCGCGAGAAACTCGAGATTGCCAAACGTCACCTGGTACCGAAACAAGCGGAAGGCAACGGCCTTAAGCCGGAGCAGTTCACTTTCTCAGATGAAGGCTTGCTGGAAATCATTCGGCATTACACCCGCGAGGCGGGAGTGCGCAACCTCGAACGTGAGGTTGGTTCCTGTTGCCGCAAGCTGGCCCGGAAGTTTGTCTCCGAAAGTGGTGCGACGGATCTAAAAGACACAATCGACGCCCACCGCGTCCGTGAGATGCTCGGCCCCATAAAATTCCGGCAGCAAGGTGTTGCGGCTGAGAGCGAGATCGGCCTGGCAACCGGACTTGCCTGGACTGAGGTTGGGGGCGAAGTACTTCAGATCGAAGCCACCCTGGTTAAAGGCCGCGGCGGTGTAACCCTTACTGGCAAGTTGGGAGATGTGATGCAGGAATCGGCCCAGGCTGCGCTTACGTGCATCAAGGCGCGAGCTGAGCGACTGGCGATGAGCCTCGATTTTATCCGCAAGCGTGATCTACACATCCACATTCCCGAAGGCGCGATACCCAAAGATGGTCCCTCAGCGGGAATCACGATGGCCACCGCCATGGCCTCAGCGCTCACACGCGCTGCCGTCAGAAGGAACGTGGCGATGATGGGTGAGATCACTCTCCGAGGTCGCGTGCTGCCGATTGGGGGTGTGAAAGAAAAACTGCTTGCGGCGCACCGCTTCGGAATCGACACGATTATTCTGCCAAAGGACAACGAGAAGGATCTGCCCGAG
Source organism: Pyrinomonadaceae bacterium (assembly GCA_013812905.1). GTDB lineage: Bacteria > Acidobacteriota > Blastocatellia > Pyrinomonadales > Pyrinomonadaceae > PSRF01. The sequence continues at coordinate 8,293 of JACCSP010000122.1, read as the reverse complement.
GTCCCGATGGAAGTGCGCGATGCATTGTGCATTCACCTGGTCGAGACGATCGATGAGGTGCTCGCGCTCGCGCTCGAGGACGTCTGCCCCACAGACATTGGGGCCGCGCACGAGGCGAAGACGCCTCCGCTGTGGACGACCGAGCAGCCTTCACACGGAATTCCAACAGTCTAACAAGCGGGAAATCAAGAATAAGCTTTCGGATAGGTCTTCGTCTCAGACGAGAACCTGCCAGGCTATCTTGCCCCCTCTAAACCTTAAACCACTTTTCCAGGAGACCCTTACATGAGCAAACATGATGATGCTGAGTTGATACTCAAACTTTATGACCTTAGACGCGAACCAGTAATGCGCGAGGCTCGCAACTGGATGTTCACGTTCAATCCCACTAGCATTCAGGACGTTTTCGACGCGCTTTTGGGCGAGCACAGTGGCCACTATCGCATGGTAATCAGCTACTGGGATATGGCGGCGGCGCTGGTTAATAACGGGGCGATTGATGAGACGTTGTTCAACGAGACCAACGGTGAACACATTTTCGTCTACTCCAAGATCGAGCCGGTAATAGAGGAGATCCGGACGATGTTTGGTTCGCCTGAGTTCCTGCGCAATCTAGAGACCTTGGTCAAGCGGATTCCGAATATCGATGAAAAACTCTCAGCCATGAGGGAGCGCATGAAGAAGTTTGGGGAGATGAGCGCGGAACGAGCGGCGAAGACTCAGGCCGGAGCGGCAGTCGCTTCAGCTGCACAAGGCTGAAACTAAACGACGCTTGACAGCATCGTCCCGCGCCTTGTCAGAACCGAGAGTGGTAGCGACCGGGTCGGCCGCGCGAACTTTCAGAAAGCGATGAGGGTCTCCAGCACGGAGTTTATCAAGAGCGCGTTTACGGAGGCCGATTGGCCGAGCGACCAGGCATTAGAGATTGCTTTTATGGGTCGCTCAAACGTGGGCAAGTCGAGCTTGATAAATTCCCTGCTGAGAGTCCATGGATTGGCGCGCATATCATCTACGCCAGGCAGGACGCAATCGTTAAATTTCTTTCTAATTAACGATCAATTCAGTTTTGTAGACCTTCCCGGCTTTGGTTATGCTCGGGTTCCCAAAAGCATTAAAGCTACTTGGGGGGAGATGGTTACGAGCTACCTTGCCAAGCGCCGTCAGCTTGTGTTATCAATTCACATCGTAGATTCGCGCCACGAACCCACAAAACTGGATTTGCAGCTTCACGACTGGCTAAAGCACAGTGCAAAGCCCCGATTAATTGTTGCCACGAAATCCGATAAGCTATCTAACAACGAGTTGCGGGAAAGCATGGGCCACATCAAACGCGCATTCGGCGAAGACAGCGTGGTTATTTTCTCCGCGAAAACCGGACGTGGCCGGGACCAGGTTTGGCGCACAATTGAGAATGCCCTGACCGTTTCTCAGTTTAGATTTTCAATTGACGTAAGAAACCCGTAGAATCTCATCGTTCCTTGAACAATTGCAAAGATCGCCGGTAGGACTTCCATGCCCCCATTTGGTCATCTCGGTTTTGCTTAGGCCACGCGCGGTGGGCAACTCCGCATCAGAGCGATGCACAAGAAATCCGCTGCCAATCGAAATCCATTACAAGCCTCGTTGAGGAGACATCTTTGCCTCGCGAAATGCTCATGGGTTCTGTAGGACGCCCGGTAGTCAGCCGTTGAGCCATTCTCAATTTCTCAACTTCGATCTTAATAGTAACCAGAGGAAACTTGGCCTTCACGCGAGAGGCCGCGACTTTCATTAACCTAACATAGAGAATTCATATGCCACAACGACCACGCTCACGCGCTTCGGGCGCGAACAATAGCGACGCCAACGAAGAGAACGCCGGCAGCAGCGTAGCTACCGCCGAAGCTCCCGAGAAAGAGAGCCGCGATGGCCGAGAGCCCCGGGAGGAAGGGTTCTTAAACCTCGCCGACCTCAAAGAAATGTCTATCTCGAAGCTCACCTCCATTGCCAAGGGCATGGACGTTCCGGGAGCCACGGGAATGCGCAAGCAGGAACTGATTTTCAAAGTTCTTGCCGCGCAAACCGAGAAAAGCGGTCTCATCTTCTCAGAAGGCGTTCTCGAAACCTTGCCTGACGGCTTTGGCTTCTTGCGGGCGCCCGAATACAACTACCTTCCCGGTCCCGACGACATTTATGTTTCGCCTTCGCAGATTCGCAAGTTTGATCTGCGCACCGGTGACACGGTAAGTGGCCAGATTCGGCCGCCAAAAGAGGGCGAGCGCTACTTCGCACTAATCAAAGTTGAGGCAATCAATTTCGAGTCCCCGGATCAGGCGCGGGAGAAAGTTTTCTTCGACAATCTGACGCCGCTCTATCCGGATGAGCAACTCCGAATGGAGGTCACAGACGAGAACCTCTCTGCGCGCGTCATCGACCTCGTTACACCATTGGGCAAGGGCCAGCGCGGCTTGATCGTTTCACCGCCGCGCACCGGCAAAACCATGCTGTTACAAGCCATTGCTAACTCGGTCACCCAGAATCATCCCGAAGTGACTCTGATTGTGCTCCTGATTGATGAGCGCCCGGAAGAGGTAACGGACATGCAGCGTTCCGTACAAGGCGAAGTGATCTCGTCCACTTTTGACGAGCCGCCGACCCGCCACGTGCAAGTTGCGGACATGGTTATTGAGAAGGCTAAAAGGTTGGTGGAGCACAAGCGCGACGTCGTAATCCTGCTCGATTCGATCACCCGGTTGGCGCGTGCACACAATGCGGTGGTACCACCGAGCGGCAAGATCCTGTCCGGCGGCATCGATTCCAACGCCCTGCAGCGACCTAAGCGATTCTTTGGCGCCGCCCGCAACATTGAGGAAGGCGGGTCACTGACCATAATCGCCACGGCCCTGATCGACACCGGATCGCGCATGGACGACGTCATTTTTGAAGAGTTCAAAGGTACCGGCAACTCTGAAATCCATCTGGACCGGAGACTCAGCGACAAGCGACTGTTTCCCGCCATCGATCTGCAGCGCTCGGGAACGCGCAAGGAAGAGTTGTTGTTAAGTAAAGAGGATCTAGCCAGAATCTGGGTGATGCGGCGCGTTCTTAATCCCCTCTCCCCCGTTGAGCAGATGGAAGTAGTGCTTGAGCGGCTTGAGAAGACGAAGTCAAACGCCGACTTCCTGGCCTCAATGCAAAGCTAGAGAAGCAAGGAGAAACGGGGACAGGGAGACGCGGAGACAGGGCGAAACCACCGTTCTAAGATAAGAAATCTCCGTGTCACGCCGTCTCCCCTTCTCCCCGCCTTGAGTCGTCTGGATCTTCATCCTTCATCCTTCCGCCGTCATCCTTTCACGTATGCGCGTAGCGTTCCTCTCCTCTGAAGCTGTGCCCTTCGCAAAAACCGGGGGGCTCGCCGATGTCGCCGGGGCGCTTCCCAAGGCCCTGCGGGAACATGCTACGGACGCAATCATAATCCTTCCTCATTACGACCAAATTGAACCTGACTTCCTAACTGACAAGGTTATCGACAGGGTTCCTGTGGAGTGGCGGGGCGGGATTCGGCCCACGCGAGTCCGGCAAAGCGAGGCGGCCGGAACTTCGGCTTACTTGATCGAAGCCCCCGAGTATTTTTGGCGGTCTTCCATCTATGGGTATGGCGACGATCACGAGCGATTCGCTTTCTTCTCGAGCGCAGCACTCGCGCTTTGTAAACATCTCGCCTGGCAGCCGGACATCATTCACGGCAACGACTGGCCCTGCGGATTTGCCATAACCGAACTGCGCGCTCGCCGTCGTTACGACACATTCTACGGGCCAACACGCACTCTCTTTTCTATACACAATATCGCCTATCAAGGCTCCTTCGATGCCCAGGATCTTTGGTGGCTGGGTTTTGGCGACTCGCCGGAACGCGACGATTTCATGTTAAAGGGTTCAGCGTCAGCGTTGAAGGCGGCCTTAATTGCCGCCGACGCCCTTTCGACGGTGAGCCCCCGATATGCCGACGAAGTGCAAACGCCCGAACAGGGATACGGTCTCGACTGGCTGTTGCGAAAACGTCGCGACCGCTTTGTGGGGATCACCAACGGCGTGGATTACGATATTTGGAATCCCGAGACGGATCCACATATTGCGGTGAACTTTTCCGCGGAAGATCTCGCCGGTAAGCGTGACTGTAAACTCGATCTCCTGCGTCGCTTCGGACTGACGCCCCAGCCAGAAAGGCCGATCATCGCCATCATCTCACGGTTGGTTGCGCAGAAGGGTTATGACTTGATCCGACAAGCAGCGGGCGCCATTCTTGAGACGGGCGCCTTCTTTATTGCTCTAGGTGCGGGGGCTAAAGAATATGAGGATTTCCTGCAGCGCTGGCACGATAGCGCGCCACAGCGGGTGGGTATTTACAAGGGATACGCCGGCGAGCCCCTCGCCCATCAGATCGAAGCCGGCGCAGACATATTTCTTATGCCCTCACTATATGAGCCCTGCGGGCTGAACCAGATGTATAGCATGCGCTACGGCACAGTGCCTATTGTTCGTGCTACGGGCGGCCTCGACGACACGGTAGAGAATTTCGACCCGGAACGCGGCAAGGGCAACGGGTTCAAGTTTTACCCGTACACCGCCTCCGCTCTGCTTGAAAAAATACGCGAAGCACTTTACTTTTATGGCAAGCCCGAAGCATGGCGGCGGATACAACGAAATGGCATGACTATTGATAATTCTTGGTCCGCCGTTGCTAAGAAATACCTGGAGATTTACAAGGAAATCTCGAAGTTTTAGGTTGCCGGAGAAGTTGCGTCCTAATTTGAGAGTGGGGCTTGGCGGAAGGGGTCGATCCACGAAAACCCACGAACCAGCACGAAAATTCCGTTATTGATATTTTCGTGTTATTTCGTGGATCGTTTCTGTCGGCCTGGCTTTGGCCGCAAGGCTGGTACAATAGGAATAAGTACGAACACAAGGAGATCTTAATGAGCGAGCATGTAACCGAAGTTAGTGACAGCAGTTTTGAAAAGGACGTGCTGCAATCCGACAAACCTGTCTTGGTAGACTTTTGGGCCGCCTGGTGTGCGCCTTGCCGGATGCTGGCTCCCACGGTGGATGCCGTGGCGGAGCAATACGCCAGCACCGCGGTAGTAGTTAAACTTAATGTCGATGACAACCCGTCCGTATCACAACGCTATGGAATCAAAGGTATCCCGACACTCATTCTTTTCAAGGGTGGCAAGGAAGAAGAACGCGTGGTAGGCGCAACTTCTAAAGAGGCCATCTCCCGCATGATCGACAAACACGTCAGCGGCGCAGCTACGGCGTGATTTCCCGATTGCGGCGCACAGTTACCGCTAGCGGGACTGCGCGCCGCAGGCGTGTTAAGACCTGACGCGTGTCATTGCAATTCTTACGTTAGGTCTTGCAACCACACTTGTCGCCTGTTCAACTGAGCATACCTACGAATGAAATCCTTCCGTTCGGCCGCAATGGCGAGACAGCGCTCGGTTGAGGAGCGACTGACGGAAAGGTTGCGCTCACGAAAAGTGGACGACGCAAAGCTGCGTGCGCGACAAGCCCAGGGAAAAATTCGACGCTTAATCAATACTAACTTTCGTAAGCAGGAGATGATTGCTGCCCTCGCGCTGCGCCGAGGTGACTGCAATCGATGTGGAGCTTGTTGCGAGCTGCTCTTCAAATGCCCTTTTCTGAAGAAGCAATCAGACGGTTCCACGATCTGCGGAGTTTACGAGAACCGACCAAACTCGTGCCGCCTGTTTCCCATTGAAAGACGGGACATAGAAGAAGTGCGCGGCACCTGCAGTTACTACTTCATTGAGAAACCGATTAGGCTGGGGAAAGCTAGCTGAGAAACCGGTGCCGGGTGTCGGGTGTCAGGTGCCAGATAGAGATCCGGCCGACACCCGGCACCTGACACCTGACACCCGATAATGTCTAAGATCATTGTTGTGATTGGCGCCCAGTGGGGTGACGAGGGCAAGGGCAAGATCGTCGACCTCCTGGCCGAACGTTTCGATATCGTGGTCCGTTATCAGGGCGGACACAACGCCGGCCACTCCGTGCAGATCGGAGATCGTTCGTTCGTGCTGCATTTGCTGCCTTCGGGGATCGTTCATCCAGGAAAAGTCTGCGTGCTGGGCAATGGCATGGTGATCGATCCAAAAGCTTTTTTTGAGGAGGCCGATAGGTTAACGGCCCAGGGCATTGAGGTCTCGCCCCATCGGGTCAAGATCAGCTCGCGCGCGCACCTAATACTCCCATACCACCGGACTTTGGACCACACGAGCGAGGAGCGACTCGGCAATGAGAAGGTTGGCACTACCCTGCGAGGCATTGGTCCTGCTTATGAGGATAAGGCCGGTCGACGGGGGATACGCACGGCCGACGCCCTGGTCCCTGATGTCTTGCGCTCGCGCATTAAGCGAAACCTCGAGGATGCGAATCGGATCATCCAGGCCTACGGTGGTGAGACACTCGATGCCGATGTGATCTTCAAAGAGATGTCGTCTCTCACCGAACGACTCGGCGCCTTTATCGGCGATACCACGCATTACTTGAATGTGGCAGCCGCCGCAGGACACTCGATACTTCTCGAAGGGGCGCAGGCTACTCTCTTGGATGTAGATCACGGAACGTATCCTTTCGTTACTTCCTCGAGCACAACTGTTGGGGGCGCGATCTGTGGGACGGGTCTCGCGCCGAATCGGCTCACGGGTGTCCTCGGGATTGTGCGCACTTATACGACGCGCGTAGGTGAGGGCCCATTCCCAACCGAGATGCTTGAGGGCGAGGCTGAACTGGGTCAGCTCATTCGCGAGCGTGGCCGCGAATATGGCGCCTCCACGGGTCGACCGCGTCGCTGTGGCTGGTTTGACTCATTCGCCACGCGTTATGCCGCGGAGATCAATGGCTTCACCTCGGTGGCGCTCACCAAGCTCGACGTGCTTGACGCTCTTGATGAGATAAAGGTCTGCACTGGTTACAAGCTGGACGGTCGAGTCTGCGATTCGCTCCCGGCCGTCTCTCAGGACCTGCGGCGCATCGAGCCCATCTATGCAACCCTCCCGGGCTGGAAGACTTCAACGGTCGGTACCACGGAGATGAGTTCCCTTCCCGGCGATGCCCGACGCTATGTCGAGTTTCTCTCCGAGCAAATTGGTGTGGAAATAGGTTTAGTCTCCACCGGCCCCGAGCGCTCGCAGACCATCATCGTCCAAGATTCCGCGCTCGGCCGCTGGCTGGATGAGTAGTCCAAAGTCCAATGTCCAATGTCCAATGTCCAATGTTCAGACGTCGGACTTGGACATCGGAGGTTGGACGTTGGACTTTCAGTTCGGTAGAATGCCTTTCACTCCGTATTCTATGTGGGCCGATAGCTCAGTTGGTAGAGCAACTGGCTTTTAACCAGTGGGTCGCAGGTTCGAGTCCTGCTCGGCTCACCACTATTTGCAGTAAGTTAAGGGCAGCGACCGCTAATCTGGTGGCTGCCCTTAGTCATTTGGTGTGCGAATAGTGTGCGAGTCGGGGATTTCACGTGCCGTAGAGCATTCCAGCGAGCCTCTCGGCAGCGGAGGTTTGCAGTGCCCGTGGTACGTGGCTATAGGTGATGTCTATCATGGCGACGGAGGTGCCCATGTCTTCGGCTACCACCCGGAGGTTGTCGCCATTGATTATCCGCAGGCTGGCGTGTGTATGCCGAAGTGAGTACATCGAGAATCCATCCTCAGGTATGCTGGCAGCCGCGAGCAGTGGTTTGAGGTGCCGTCGTCCCAGGTTACGCCATGACAGCGGGGTTCCGATCTCAGTAGCAAATATCAGATCGTTGTCCTGATAATCCCGGGTCTGCATCCGCTGCTCCAGCTGTTTCCGTCTGTGCTCGCGTAATGCTTCAATTGCCTGCCTTGAGATGGTTTTTGTTCGGACGCTACGTTGAGTCTTGGGCTTGGTGAATTCAAAGCCTCCCCATGGAGGCCAGTAGAGAGTGCGGCAAATTCTCACCGAACGTTCGTCAAAGTCAACGTCATGCCAACGGAGGGCCAGATACTCGTTGGGTCTGGCCCCGGTTTCCACTGCTATCAGGAAGGCGACATACCACTTGTCCTGCCTTGCGGCAGCTAGAAACGATTGTGTCTGTTCCTGGGTGAGGTTACCCGCAAGCGGCTTCAGGTCATCCTGCGCTTTAGCCGTCATCGAGAAATTGTCTCATGCCTCGTACAACGCCAGAAAGGTGCTGTCACGTGGTTTGCTGCCAAACCCTACCCGCGCGATATGCCAGCCGGACACCTCAAGCGTTCTAGGG
>JACCSP010000119.1 GCA_013812905.1 Pyrinomonadaceae bacterium | reverse complement strand
GAAGCAGCCCATGATTGAGGCAGCAACTGGGACGGGGGGCGCGCGATCTCTCGCCAGTCTCGACCTGGTTGGCGAGTCTGTGGTGGCACACTCGTTGGCGGGTCGGGAATGTCGTATCCGGCGCGGGCAAGCCAAAGTGTGGAGATCGTTCGGTCGCCTTCCGCGGTTGAGACGGTGTAGACAACCCACTGGCCGTTTGGCGATATCTGCGCGTCGCTGACTCCGGCCACGCGCAGAATGTCAGCCGGCGCGAAGGGCCGGCGGCTCTGGGCGAAAGAACTTGGGACTGAGATTAAAACTAGAGCGGTAGTGACTGTTATGATTAGGTTTTCACGCAAAGACGCAAAGGGGGCAAAGACGCAAAGATGAGAATGCCATTCGCCAAACTCATTGATTTCATCTCTTCTTTGCGTATTTGCCCCCTTTGCGTCTTTGCGTGATAACCATGATCCGCTACGACTCTGGCAGCCTGTTAACGACTCGCCTGATCCCATCTTTGATCAGCGCGCCACCGAAGTTGATTAAGAGTCCGAGCCGTTTGTCTGCCAAGCGCAGATATGTCAGCAACTGTTTCGTGTGAACAGGTGCTAATACCTCAATCGACTTGACCTCAATAATAACCTTACCCTCAACAATCAAGTCTGGCCGAAAGCCGATCTTCATTCTTACTTCTTCGTAGATGACCGGGAGCGGCCGCTGGTGAATTACGTGCAACCCCCCTTTTCTAAGTTCATACGCCATGATCGCTTCATAGACTGACTCCAATAAACCGGGACCAAGTTTCGTGTGCACGGTAAAGGCGATATCTTCGCAACTTCATTTTCAGTCATTGTGAGGATTTCCTGAAAGAGGAAGGAGTTTACACAAAGTCAGATCAACTCGAATTACCTTAACTGTCCGAGTTGCTCATTCAGCAATTTCCAAATCTCGCGGACATGCTGTTCCGCTGTACGTATGTTGCCAATGGAGAGCCGCAACGTGAGCTTGTCTTTTAGTCGAGTATGCGAGAGAAAGGCTTTGCCCGTTCGGTTGACCGCGTGCATTACTTCCTCGTTCAAGGCATCCCATCGTGCATTGCGCGACGGCTCGTCCACCGCGTCGACTTGCGGACATGCACGAAAACAAACGAGGGACAAAGGCACCGGCGCCATCAATTCCCAATCGGGCGATTCTTCTACCCACGAGGTAAACAAATTCGCCAAACGGCAATGCTCGCGAATCCGCGACGCGAGGCCTTCCTGGCCGAAATAACGAATGATCATCCAGAGCTTCAGCGCTCGGAAACGACGACCCAGTTGAATGCCGTAGTCAGAACCGTTGCGCACCTGGTCCTGCTCCGGCGTCCGTAAGTATTCGGGAACGAGAGAGAAGGCCCGCTGCAGTAGGTCCATGTGCCGGCAATAGAGAACGGATAGATCAAAAGGCGTGAATAACCATTTGTGGGGATTTACGGCAAAGGAATCCGCCCGCTCGCAACCAGCTAAAATATATCGGAGTTCTGGTACAACTGCGGCAGAGCCGGCGTAGGCAGCATCAACGTGCAGCCACATGGCGTGCTTCTCACCAATAGGGATGATCTCTTTGACCGGGTCGATACTCGACGTTGACGTCGTGCCCACTGTTGCTACTATACAAAAAGGAACAATGCCCTGGCTCTTGTCCTCTTCAATCGCTTCAGCGAGAGCCTGGGCATTCATCCGAAACTCGGCGTCGGTAGGAATTTTACGCAGACCTCGCTGTCCCAAACCCAACGTGATTACTCCCTTCTCGATTGAGGAGTGTGATTGTTCTGAAGCGTATACACGAAGCAGCGGCAGGTCAGTCCTCCCGCTCATACCGTCCTCGCGGATGCGCCGTTCCACGCCCTCGCGGGCGGCAGCAATCGCATGCATGCTCGAGACGGAGGCCGTGTCGTAAATAATTCCGCTGTAGCCCGCATCCAGCCCCATCATCTGTCGGAGCCAGTCGAGCGCCACTTCTTCCAACTCCGTAGACGCCGGCGAAGTGCGCCAAAGCATCGCCTTATTATCAAAGGCGGCGGACAAGAGTTCGCCGAAGATGCCCGGGGCAGATGTCGAGGTTGCGAAGTAAGCAAAGAACGACGGATGGCTCCAGTGAGTTAGCGCAGGCACGATCAGCCGATCGATGTCAGCGATAATCTTCGCCATGGGTTCACCTTTTTGCGGTGCTGATGATGGAAGCTGGGCCTTCAAATCACCGGGATTTATCTGAGAGAGAACTGGCATATCCTCGATGCGCTCGAAGTAGTCACCAATCCAGTCAATCAGTTCGTGACCAAAGCGGCGAAATTCGTCAGCGCTCATGTCGCCAGACGGAGGAGCGGTTCCGTCATGAAGTTGTGGTGCTTCTTTCATAGTCTACGCTGCGAGATCTTCGAGTGGAGGAAACCCATGCTGCTTACGTCCCGGCGGGCCATCAAACGCTTTCGAGGTTTTGTAAAGTTCGAACCGGCCGTCCGCAGCCCAGGCGGCGCAGCGCGAACGCAGTTCTTGCATCTCTTCGGAGCTCATTGGTTGAAAGTTGCGCGCTATACGAAGGTTCTGCCGCAGGACCTTCAAAGAGTCGATGCCGCTGACAGTAGAGGTCACCTGGAGGCTCATAGCGTAACGCAAGGCTTCCGCCGGCGTTACAAACTTTTTCTTAACTGGCCCACCATCGCCGCACATGCTTTTCATTCCCAGGGCTGCTATCCCGCGCCGGTTGAGTTCCGGCAGCACCTGTTGCTCAAAGCTGCGGAATGCCCCGTCGAGAACGTTAAGCGGCATCTGACACGCGTCGAATGGATAGTCGTATCGAAGCATCTTCAGATGAATCGAAGGGTCTTTGTGCCCCGTAAATCCCACGAAACGAACCTTCCCTTCCTTCTTTGCCTGGTCTAATGCTGCTACGACTCCGTCTTTCGCGAAATGTAATTCCGGATCGTTGTCATACACAACCTCATGAATTTGCCAGAGATCCAGATAGTCGGTCTTGAGTCGTTTTAGTGATTCGTGCAACTGCTTCAAGGCCAGCTTCCGCCCGCGGCCATGTGTGCAGACCTTGGTCATAAGAAACGCGTTATGCCGCCGGCCCACGAGCCCCTTGCCCATGATTTCCTCGCTCAGACCGTCGTGATACTCCCAGCCGTTATCCATGAAAGTGATGCCCGCATCGAAGGCTTCTTCCACTATTCTGATCGCCTCGCGTTTCGTCTTCACCAATCCAAGATGAAAACCACCCAGCGCAATTGCCGGAACTTCCACACCTGTTCGGCCGAACGGTCGCCGCGGAATCTCACCCGAAGACAGGTCCGCTCTTCGCATCTTTGGTTCTCCCTTTCTTTTTGCGAAACTCTATAGGTCATTGGCAACAGATGCAACAGAGGCGGCGGCCTGGCCATTGCCGATGGCCGATTGCATTGCCAATCGCCGATTTCTTCTAAATTAAACCCGAGTCATTGGTCAAGCATGGACCCTGCAAAGACTCGACAGGGCCGATGAAATGGTTATAATTACGCGCCCGCAAAGCGAAACACAGAAATCTTAGATCTGAGATCGGAGAACCCCAGTAAGATAGGACCAGGAATTGGTTCTCCCTCTGTTCAGCAAGAAAGTTTGCAGTCAGGACAGTGTCGCGGCTATTATTCAGCCTCGGCTGACCAATCGCTAAAAATAGACCCCCTCAGATTTTGTTTAGGCCTGGCCTGCGTGTTCGGGGATCAAACACAATTTCTAAGTTCTAAACATCAGTCAAATACTATCGCCTGTGAGGACCATATGAAACGCACATTAATCTCGCTCTTGTTGATTAGCACTTTCCTTTTTACGTTCGCGTGCGAGCGCAGAGGAGGTCCAGGCGCCGGCGGTGAAACTGGTCAAATTGTTGTCGGTTATTACGGCGACCTTACCGGGCGAACCTCAAACTTCGG
>JACCSP010000099.1 GCA_013812905.1 Pyrinomonadaceae bacterium | reverse complement strand
CGACGAACATGCTAATCGCGTCCGCGAGATGTTCGCGGCGATCGCCGGTCGATATGATCTTTTAAATCATCTGCTGTCTGGACACATTGATAAGAGATGGCGACGACTGGTGGCGCGTAGATTATGGGAGAGCATGGGCTCCACTGGCTCCGTTCTCGATGTTGCCTGCGGCACTGGGGATCTTTCACTCACACTGTCTGAAGCGACTGGAGCACGAGTTGTCGGCACAGATTTTTGTCGTCCGATGCTGGAAATTGCGGCTCGGAAGATAGCGAACTGCGCACCTGATATCCCCTTGATCGAGGGGGACGCCTTGCGTCTTCCGTTTCAAGATTGCTCGTTCGATGCTGTGACGATTGCTTTCGGGTTGCGAAATCTCTCGGACGTTGAACGCGGGTTAGCGGAACTTCTCAGAGTGCTCAAGCCCGGCGGTTTTATAGCTGTACTTGAGTTTTCAAAACCAGTCTTACCGGGGTTTCGTTTGTTATTCAATGCCTACTTCACGCGAGTGCTGCCGTTCTTCGGCGGGCTACTGAGCGGATCGAAGCGCGCATATCAGTATCTCCCGGATTCGGTTGCGCGGTTTCCTGATCAAAAGGATCTTAGCTCGCTGATGCGCAAGGTGGGAATTGAATCGATTGAGTACGAGAATTTAACTGGAGGAATCGCGGCGCTGCATATAGGTAAGCGCCCAAGATAAAGTTCGCAAGATTGGTTGCAACTCACAAGCTGATTGCAGCCAGTAAAGGACGCAGTCCGAAAAAAAACCTTTGAGCGTGCGGTTGTCGGGGCCATGCGACTCATTCGGGGTTTTTCATTACGGGCTGCGTTCTATTTTTGTACTTTGCACCCCCCGCTCGCCCGCCTTACAGCCATCTCCGCCGTAGTATCGTATGCTATTATCCCCCAGAATACCTATCTCTAACTGCGCAGTTCGAGACTCGCGGGGTGCGTTTACTCTATAAGCATAAGGTTCTTGGGTCGCTCAGGCGAATTGCCATCCTTCTTCTCGTGGTTTGGACCGTCGTCTCCCTCGTCACCATACTGATCGAACTCGTTCCCGGGGACCCTGCCGTGGCAGTGCTCGGAGAACAGGCCACTCCGGAGCAGTTTGAGCAGTTTCGGCAAAAGCACGGTCTTGATCGCCCCCCCTTTTTCTTCTCCATTCCCCGCGATTTTCAGGGGAACAGACATTTTCAATGGCACGGGGCTGACAATCGATACACTGATTACTGGAAGGGTATCCTGCAGGGAGATATGGGTCTGTCTTTCCGTACGGACAGGAAAGTGAAGGACCTTATTCTGGAACGCTATCCTGCCACAATCGAGCTAGCCGTTGCCGCGCTACTGATCGCGGTTGTTATTGCTATTCCGCTTGGGGTGCTTGCAGGCAAGAACCGTGGCACTTGGCTGGACAATGTGGCATCTGTGGTCGCGTTGATTGGAATTAGTCTGCCAGGTTTTGTAATCGGACCCATGCTCATTTATCTCTTCTCCGTGAAACTTCAATGGCTTCCCGGCTATGGCCGAGAAAACTGGGAGGACATTATTCTGCCGGCGTTCACTCTGGGCGCAGCCCTTTCAGCCATCTTGACACGCATGGTCCGTTCTTCCGTAATTGAAGAACTCGGCGAGGACTACGTCCGCACTGCTCGGGCCAAGGGCTTGAGCGATACGCAGGTTGTTTACAAGCATGTGCTTAAAAATGGCCTGATTCCGGTGGTCACGATTCTTGGACTGCAGCTTGGGATTTTGCTTGCCGGGGCGATCATCACGGAAAAGATCTTCGGTTGGCCAGGCCTCGGTTTGCTGCTCGTAGAAGACGGCATCGGCAAACGCGACTACCGAGTGGTTCAGGGGTGTGTGCTGGTGATCAGCCTCACCTACATTGTCGCAAACTCACTAACGGATATGATTTATCGATGGTTGGATCCAAGGATTAGAGTCTCATGAGTTACGTCATATGAACCGACTGGCAATAATTGGTCTCGTCATAATATTGATTTTGATCATCGTGGCGATCTCCGCTCCGTGGATTGCCACGCACGATGTGGGCGCGACTAACCTTTCCATACGTTACCTTCCTCCTTCAGGCGCTCATCTATTTGGCACCGACGCTACCGGACGCGATATATTTTCCCGCGTCGTCTTTGGCGCGCGCATTTCGCTTCAGGTCGGCTTGATCGTAGTTTCCGTCTCCGCGGTGGTCGGCACGTTGCTGGGCGCCTTCGCCGGTTATTATGGCGGCTGGATCGATCGGGTTATTTCCGGTTACGTATTCAATGTGTTCCTGGCGTTCCCGGGACTCTTGCTGGCAATAGCCATGGTGGCATTCCTCGGGGCCGGATTAAATAAACTCATTCTCGCACTCTGCATCATCGGCTGGGTTGGGTATGCGCGATTGATTCGCGGGCAAGTTTTAAAAGTGCGAGAGTATGACTTTGTTCAGGCAGCGCGGGCTCTCGGTGCGAGCGATTCCCGAATACTGTTGGTCCACATTCTCCCGAACGCAATTCAACCGCTCATAGTACAAGCCAGCCTGGGCATGGCGGGCGCTGTTCTGGCTGAAGCGTCACTCTCATTCCTGGGACTTGGGGTCCCGCCTCCGGCGCCTTCGTGGGGAGTGATGATTGAGGAAGCGCGAGATCTGTCCACTCTTCAGGCGGCGCCTCACGCCTTGATTTTTCCCGGAGTCGTTATCGCGCTGACAGTTTTGGCCTTCAACTTCGTCGGCGACGGACTGCGAGAGTATCTCGACCCGCGCCAGAGGGCGCGGTGATTGCCGAGCGGTGGGAGTGACTGATCGCTGATGTCTTTCTGAGCCGATGCAACCAAGCGCCCCACTGAACTCTGACGGTGACTCAGCATTTGCTTCAAACGTTCCAGTGGCCGGGAGCAGCGGCGAACGGACCATCTCTATCAGTCACCTCTCAAAGACCTATCCGGTTCCTTTTGCACGTTTGAAAGCGTTCCTGCAGCGCCCGACTAAAGCTCCGGTAGAAGCTCTACACGATGTTTCATTCGACGTTTATCAGGGCGAGATATTCGGACTGATCGGACGGAATGGCGCCGGGAAAACCACCTTCACGAAAATCGTCGCCACGCTGGTGCAACCAACGCGGGGAAACAGTCACGGTCAACGGCTTCGATAGCGTTCACGACGATGAGAGAGTCCGGATGCAAGTAGGTCTATCCGGCGCCGAAGAAAGAAGCTTTTACTGGCGACTCACTTCGCAACAGAACCTCCTCTTCTTTGCGCGCCTGTACGGCCTTAATGATCGAGTGGCTAAACAGCGGATTGCAAGATTATTTGATTAGCTCGAGCTTGAAGGCGTTGTGGACGCAGGGCCAGGCCTAAGCATTGTCTCTAAGGTTCTCCCGGCGACGTACGGCCTGGACGGAATTCGAAGGGTTTTACTTGAGGGGAGAGGTTTCGCTGAAGTTACCGAACCGTTCGTAATCTTACTCATTATGCTTGGCGTGCTGCTCCCGTTTTCCCTGTGGGTTTTCGGCCGCGCCGTGCGCCGTGCCAAACGGGAAGGTAGCTTGATTCAGTATTGAATATAGGACTGCAAAGCTTTGGGGCTGCCCGACTTTCCGCGCCGACTTTCCACTCACGATGGTTAATGCTGCGTGAATGAACTATAATTTTGTCACCGTGAAAAAGACCCCCGTGACAACACCGCTTGATCCTTCGAAAATAATGATCAACCCCGCGCACGACGAGGCCGGGGCCGAGGAGGAGATTCAGTCCCTTGTCCTGGTGGTGGATGATTCGATCGATAATTTGACGATGCTTAGTCTTGATCTTCAACAGAATGGCTATCGGGTGGCCACGGCTTCTAATGGAGAAGAGGCCGTAAAAGTCGCCGCCATGACCAATCCGGATCTCATCCTCATGGATCTGGCAATGCCTGGAGTAGACGGACTGGAATCTACTCGTCAAATTCGGGAGAGTGAAGATTTGAAAGATATTCCCGTGATTGCATTGACCGCCTTCAATACGGATGGGTTTCGACGTGCCGCTCACCAAACCGGCTTCGATGGCTACTTGACCAAGCCCGTGGACTTCACTCGTTTGCATGACTTGATGAGGAGATTGATAGGCGTGTCCAAGAGCTCGCGTACTGGTCCGAGGTCCTCATGAGTTTTCTCGAGTCAGCGAACTCTTTGGTTTGACATCATGCCCCCGGCGGGCTAGCATCCCCCGCTCTTATCTACCAAGAAGTCTAACCGGAAGACCTTTGCTGAAGCTCGGCGTAGCTGGCGCTACCTGAGGAGAGAATCTTGGAAAGGCAAATGGTGATCCGTAAAGGGTAATGGTTCAATCATTTAATAGTGTTAAGAGCTCGTTTAGACAATAACCGTTTCCTGATTGCCGGATTGACATTTACTATTTACCGTTCACCATTTACTACTTATGGGATTCGCAACAATAGCTATACACTCCGGACAGGAACCCGATACGGCCACCGGTTCGGTGACCGTTCCAATCTACCAGACTTCGACGTACGCTCAGGATGGACTGGGCAAGCATAAAGGCTACGAGTATGCGCGCACCCAGAACCCCACGCGCGCCGCGCTGGAGCGAAACCTGGCCGCGCTCGAGGGAGCCAGATTTGGCTTTGCTTTTGCCTCGGGCATGGCAGCCATCGATGCCACGCTTCGTCTGGTGAAAGCCGGTGAGCACGTAGTAGTTTCTGACAACACCTATGGCGGAACATCCCGTCTGTTCACCCGCGTGTTGGCAAACTACAACATCGAATTTGTTTTTGTTGACACCTCAGACGCTCTTAAAGTCGAAGCTGCGATCAAGCCAAACACAAAGATGGTCTTCATCGAGACGCCTACCAATCCGGTGATGGTCGTTACCGATTTGCGCGAGGTTTCCGAGATCGCTCACCGGGCGGGTTCTCGAGTGGTTTGCGACAACACATTCATGTCCCCTTACCTGCAGCGTCCGCTTGATTTCGGGGTTGATATCGTGGTCCATTCGACGACGAAGTACTTGAACGGGCACTCAGACGGAATTGGTGGGATAGTCGTGCTTAATAACGAAGACGACGCTGCGTGGATCGGCTTCATCCAAAACAGCGCCGGAGCGATCCTGTCGCCGTTCGATTCCTGGTTGGTGATGCGAGGTACGAAAACACTGGCCCTACGGATGGAACAGCATGATAAGACGGGCCGCGCCGTGGCCGCTTTCCTGGAAGAGCATCCAAAAGTAAAGAAAGTCTATTATCCAGGTTCTGCTTCCCACGCTCAACACGCCTTGGCGAAACGCCAGCAAAAAGGTTTTGGCGGCATGGTGGCGTTCGAGGTAGGGTCACTGGAAGCGGCCCGGAAGGTGCTGGAATCAGTTAGCCTTTGCACGCTGGCCGAGAGTCTCGGTGGAGTCGAAACTTTAATCTCGCATCCAGCCACCATGACTCACGCCTCGGTAGATGCTGAAAAACGACAGCGGCTCGGGATCACAGAAGGTTTGGTGCGTATTTCGGTTGGCCTTGAAGACACGGATGACATAATCGCGGATCTCGATCAAGCCTTAAAACAAATATAGCTAACGAGACAAGTGACAGTTAAGCTGTGAAGGGTTAAAATCCAGGCCTGTAGAGATCATCCTTTGCTCCCCTTATGATCGTAGAGCTTCACGCAAAATCAGACGTCGGCCGCGTCCGCCGCGGAAATGAAGACAATTTCCTGGTGCTGGATTTATCCATGCAGAAAACCTGGACGGGTTCGGATGGAACTGGCCCACCTCAGGAACTCAAGAAACTTGACCTGGGCGAACAGGGTTTGGTGCTAGTCGTTTCGGACGGCATGGGGGGTGCGCTTGCTGGCGACGTGGCCAGCCG
>JACCSP010000064.1 GCA_013812905.1 Pyrinomonadaceae bacterium | reverse complement strand
AAAGTTTTGCTCAATCTTGGGGGCGTTAAGTACATGGATTCGAGCGGCATCGGCGAACTGATCGCGAACTACACCACGATCAGCCGCCAGGGTGGCCAGGTAAAGTTATTGAATCTTACCGACAAGATCCAGGATCTTCTTGTAATCACCAAACTCCTGACTGTGTTCGATGCTTACGACAACGAAGCTGAGGCTTTGAATAGTTTTAAATAGGTGACAGGTGTCGGGTGCCGGGTGTCGGTCTAAATCAAGTTGTCTGACACCTGACACCCGTCACCTGACACCTGATCCAAATGTTTCCCGCCACGTTTCGCGGTCTGCTCGCTATCGATGATCCACCCGAGCGGACGGCGCTCGCTTTTTCAATCGGTGTTTTCATCGCCTTCTCCCCTTTCCTTGGGCTGCACACGATTGCGGCTACTCTGATCGCGTTCCTGTTCCGCTTCAATAAGATCGCCATCTACGCAGGAACTTTTCTCAATAACCCATTTCTGACCCTCATGCCCATCACTGTGGCGTCATACGCGCTGGGAGCCTTCGTGCTCGGGCGCCCTCTGAGCATTCCGGCTGAGGGAGTTGAGTTAATAAAGAATCCACGGCTCTTTAGTGGAGACTATTACCACCTGATGTTCGTCCAGAGTTGGTACATGGTTGAGTCTTTCGCTCTAGGCGCCACCCTGCTTTCGGTGATTTGTTCCCTTCTGGCTTATCCATTAACATTGTGGTTGTTGCGCAAGCATCATCAGCGAAAGCAAGAGTCGCCTTAGAACCGTAGACCATTCAGATAAGAAATTTGCAGGTTGGGAAGATGGGAGCCGACCTGGCATCGATAGGATCGGATAGTGCATCTCTAGGTGTTGTCTATTGTTTTCCAAGCATCTTTGCTTACTTGTCAGAACGGGGAGCCACCCGATCTCAACGGAGAGCGCACAACCCGGTCGCATCCACCCCAAGCGAGCTGCCCGCTTGGGGATCCCGGCACCGCTCGCGGTTCTGACACATCTTCTTATGAGGTACTATTGAACCGTTTGGATATGAAGAAATACTTACCATTAATACTTACTCTCATTACCAGTGTTTCTACGGGGTTATTGGCGAGCGGTATTGCCTATTCGCAGTCCACACCGACGCCCACTCCGCCTTCCCGTTCGACCCGCGCGCAGCCTCAGCAGCGACCCGCCGCAGGCTTCGATCTGGCAGAGTATGGTGTGGAGTTTCAGGCCGACCCGCGACTGATCATCATGATGGCTGCCCTCGAAGCCGCCGGCCTCGATCCGGTCGCGAACGGTAGACAGCCGTCCGCTTTCCGCAGTCAGGTAAGAAAGGACCTCGCGACTCTGGATCCGGATCTTCGCAGCCGGCTGCGCGCTTTTTATGAACGCACCAAACTGCCTGCGCCCGCCACCGCCGCCGATCAGGCGGCACGTTATGTTTCTCTCGCGCTAACCCTCGGTCCACCGCCATCCCTTGACGCACCGGAAAGATCCGATGACCTTCCCGGCGGATTGTTGGAAGTGCTCGACTTTGCGCCGCTCGTCCGGGAGTTCTATCGCCGCTCGGGAATAGATGAACGACTCGTTTCTTACACGCGGGCCTACCAGGCCGAAGGTGACCGGTTGCGAGCACCGGCCGCCGAACTGATTCGCTCAGTACTCACCTATCTACACACCCGGCCCATCACGATTTCGTCCGAGCGCGTACTCGTGAACGCCGGCGGAAAGAAGAAGAACAATGCCAGGACCTACACGATGCGCGAGCATGTGCGCCGATTTTTTATCGTGCCGGATCTGCTGGCAGTGCCGGGAGCGATTAACTTCCGCGTGATTGGCGATGAGTATTACGCCATCGTTCCCGAAGGAACCGATCCGGTCTCTTCAGAATTGAGACGGGCATACCTTCAGTATGTAATCGACCCGCTGATGTTGCGATTTAACCGAGAGATTGCCGGTCGGCGAGAGCAAATCAAGCAGATTATCAGCGAGCGCGAGAAGTCAGGCGCCACCGTCACACCCGATGTATTTATCGTAGTCGCGCGGTCCCTAGTCGCTGCCGCTGACGCGCGGTTTGAGGAATCAAGAAAGCTTGAAGCCCTTTCGCGCGAAACTCGCGGCAAACTGGACGGGGCTCAGGACGACGCGTCGCGCGCGGCCATAGTCCGGGAGACTCGAGCTGCGATGAGTGACATTCAGGACGACGCCGTGTCCAAGCTCGCTGACGACTATGAGCACGGCGCCCTCCTCGCTTTCTTTTTTGCCGATCAGTTGAAGGGTATTGAAAGCACCGGCTTTGATATAGCCAACTTCTTTGTGGATATGATCTCCTCTTTCGATCCGGTTCGTGAGAGTCGGCGACTGGGGGAAAATGCTGAGGCTCGTCAGCGCGCGCGGGCAGCCCGCGAAGCGCGGCTAGCAGCCAGAAAAGCAGAGGCGGAAGTTCCGGTGGCGTATTCCGGTGCCGAGACCGCAAGAGCCTCGTCGCTCGTCAAAAAGCTTTCGGAGATCGAGGGCATTCTTCGTTTGAAGGACTACCTCAATGCGGAGACGCGTCTGAAACAGTTGTTGACGGACTATCCCCGGGAGCCGCGCATCTTTTTTGCTTTAGCCCAAACGGCCAGTCTGGCCGCGGTCGATGCGACGGACGAGAACGTTCAAGCAGAGCGCCTGAATCGGGCGCTGGGTAACTACCGTTTAGCGGTTCAGGCTGCCTCGGCAGACACGGACCATCCACTCCTCTGCCGGGCCCACGAAGCGATGGGCCGGATCCATTCTTTTATGGACAACACGGGTGAGGCCGCTAAAGAGTTCGACGAGGCGATCAAGATTTGCGATCCGCGTGGAACTACTTACAACGACGCGGTCGAAGGTAAGAAGCTTAGCCAGCCCTAGGGGGGCGCATGGGTTAAGAGGGGAAAACGGGAACGGGGTGTAACTTACCAACCCCTTTTCATTTTTAATACCTTTTACCCATTACCCTTTGGGAGTTTCGAGATGGCATAGCAAGGGTCCTCCTCGTAAATCCCAAGGACGCAAATGATCTGAATATGGATACATCGACAAGACAGGCAAATATGTTTGGCGGAACACAAGTTAGAGCGGCGGTGAATCGCAGCGTTCGGCTACCAAGTTGATGATATTTACAGAAATAAGCTAGACTTCGGCCATGGATGTCAAAGAGATCGAAACTGCTATTGCCCAATTACCTCCCGCTAAAGTGGCTGAGCTGGCTGAATGGTTTGAAGAGTTTCACGCCCAGATTTGGGACACGGAGCTTGAGCAAGACGTAAAGGCCGGCCAGCTGGACGCATTGTTGAAAGAAGCAGAGGAGGATTTCGAGTCGGGCCGGTGTGAGCCCTTGTGAAACATCTTGCGTCGCCACGATTCTGGCGGCACTACCGGGCTCTTCCCGGCGCTGTTCGGAAGCTTGCTGATAAGAATTTTGAATTGCTCAAAGCTGATCCTCATCACCCATCATTGCACCTTAAGAAGATCGATTCGATGTGGTCAGTTCGCGTTGGTGCTCATTACCGAGCGCTCGGTCTTGATAAACCAGATGCTGTCATCTGGTTCTGGATTGGCTCGCATTCGGATTATGACAAGCTCATCTGATCCAGGCAGCACAAACAACGCTTCGCTTAGATCGGTCGCGAAACCTTTTTTCGCCCTTTTGGCAATCCTTCAATGTTGATGTTGATCTCTGGAATCGTAGGGAGATCAATGCGCGGAATCATTATGTTTATCGGTGGGATTGAGGGCAAGTTGATGCGCGGAATAATCACCTGGCGCCCTACCTGGGGGGCCGTCCCCGGAGGACCTATGGTCGGGCTGGCCGCTCTGGGAGTAACAGTGATGCTGCGGTGATTCTTGTCGCGAACGATGGTGAGCGTAACGTCACCCTCCTTCTTCTTACCGAGCGCGCGGGTAAGATCGCCGGCGTCTTCAATCTTCTCGCCATCCACTGCGCTGATTACATCTCCCGCTCTGATTCCTGCTTTAGCGGCCGGACTGTCGACTCCGACAGAAGTCACCAGCACTCCTTTTCTATCCGCGACGCCAAAGAATTCAGCAAGTTGTTTCGTCAACTGCGTTGTGCTCACGCCGATGCGCCGGTTGTTGCCGAAGGCGAACACGAAACCGTCGTTGTCTGAGCCAGGTCCTTGCCCCTTCCAGACCCTCGCTCCCGGTGCTACCAGGCCCTCGAGCCCCTCCAACTTGCCACTCAGTCCCCGCAACTTGTGGAACGCGTCCATGGAATCCTCGCGTTTGCCGATTGTCACGGAAACTTCCTGTTCCGAGCCACCGCGACTGATACCGACTCGTACCGTCTGGTCTGGAGCGACTTCGGATACCAGGCGAGTCAATTTTCGCGCACTGGTAATACTCTCGCCGTCGAATCGCAGAATTACGTCGTCTTTCCTTAGGCCTGCCTTTTCGGCCGGGCTGTCTTTCACGATGCTGGTAATGCCGGCGCCGCGAGCTTCGCGCAGACCGTAGCGACCCATGTTCTCTTTGTTAATGTCCTCGGCGTAAACGCCTAGGAAGCTGCCCCCATCAATGAACATGGAAAACGACTGGCCAAAAGGTTCGCCTGGCGGGGGCGGTGCGGGGGGAACGGGCGGCGCTGGCATCTGCTGAGCTAACGCGAAAGAAGCTGCTAAGAATAGGGAGATCAGGAGAGAAAAAACGCTTCTAATTGTCATGAACGGAAATCCTCCGGAAAAGATTTAGCCGCTTACACGCGGCAAAGGGCCTAGAGTTCCAAAAAAGACTAGAAGAAGGTGAGACGAGGGACGGAGAGACGGTGTGAAACGGCGACGGGGGCGACTTCGACCAAATCAGCACGTGCTATCTCTATCTTCTCCTTTCGTCGCCCTTCCCGCGTCGCCCCATCTCCCCGTGCCCCTCTCCTGGTGTGAGAACAGAAGTCTCACCTGCCTGCTCCTATCAAACTGGCGCTCTGAATTGAAGTTCGGCCCATCAATTTATCAATTCCCCAAAGATTTCGCCCATCACAAAGAAGCCGACAATCAGCATCACGCCATTAAACAACACGGTGGAATATCCATGCTGGCTGACATCAACAAAGGGATACGGATATTGGTTGGACACAGCTCCGCGAATCAAAGTGTATGGCAGGTAAATCAAAGGAAAAATCAGCCACAAGATTGGATTTTTCCAGTTCAGTTCGCCTTTCGGCAC
>JACCSP010000062.1 GCA_013812905.1 Pyrinomonadaceae bacterium | reverse complement strand
CCCTTCATCTTGAGCATAAAGAGATGCTAAACCGAGTCTTGCCAGGCCGGTTTTACGAACTCTACGGTTTGACTGAAGGATTTGTGACCATTCTCGATAAGAATGATTTTGCGGCCAAAGCTAACTCTGTGGGTACCCCGCCGCCTTTTTTTGAGATCAAGATCATCAACAGCGAGGGGAAGGAGGCCGCGGTAGGAGAGGCGGGAGAAATCGTTGGGCGTGGCCCCATCATGATGGCGGGCTATTACAATAACCCCCAACTCACCGCCCAGGCGATCGTTGACGGCTGGTTACAATCGGGCGACATCGGTTACGTCGACGATGACGGATTCCTTTTTTTGGTTGATCGGAAGAAAGACTTAATTATCTCCGGCGGAGCGAACGTCTTCCCCAAAGACATCGAAGAGATTGCGGTTCAGCACCCGGCTGTGAGAGAGGTGGCGGTGTTCGGCATTCCCAGCGAGAAGTGGGGAGAGACCCCTTTGGCAGCGGTGATCCTGCGAGAGTCTGCCGCGGTGAATGTCGACGAGTTGCGCGACTGGATAAACGCTCGGGTTGACGGCAAGCATCAACGTGTTCAAGCGGTTGTGATCATGGAAGATTTTCCTCGAAGCACCGCAGGGAAAACGCTGAAGCGGGTCATGCGTGAGCCTTACTGGGCCGAGCGCAATGCGCTGATTTAGCGGGTGAACAAGACTGAACTAGAAGGTTTCGATCAGACGACCTTCGGGGTGTCCGCCTCATCATCCTCACGCCTCGACGAGGAATCTGATTGCAGTATCCGTGATGCCTCACGCGCGGTGTTGAGCAGTTCTCGGATGATCTCTCCTTCTCGTTCGGCGGTAATGCGGATAAGCGGGCACATCACGCTGATGGCTGCGACAGCGTGCCGCTTCTCGTTAAAAACAGGGGCGCCGAAGCAGCAGATTCCCACGGCGGACTCCTCACGTTCCATTGACCACCCGTTTTTCTTGATTTTCTCGTACTCGTCAAGAAGTGCGAGGCGATCCACAATGGTTTTTTCAGAGAAGCGGACCAACCCGTAGACTTGGATTATCCTTTCAATCCGATCCTTTGTTTGAAAAGCGGTAATTGCCTTCGCCATTGAACTGCAATGGGGCGGGAGCAGTTTCCCAAGCGTATTGGTAGCCCTAACTTCGTTGAAGGCGTCGAGAACGTCTATCACCTGAATCTTGTCTCCGAAAAGATAGGCCAGGCTCACCGTTTCATCGAAACGCTGGTTCAGGTTTACCAGCAAGGGATGTACTCTCTGCCGGATGTCCTCGGCATACTCGTAAAGGATCCCAAACAAGACTTTAGGAGCCATCTTGTAGGAACCATCCTGATTGCGCTGCAGGTAACGATGGTGCTCGAGTGTTAACAGGATACGAAAGAGGGAAGCATCTGGTATCTGGCTGAGTTGAGCGATCTCAGTAAGGTTCAGGGTGGTTTCTGAGTCGGAAAAGTATTCCAGAATATCCAACGCTCGGCCAATCGCTTTCGAATAATACTCGGGAGTAAACGCGGTCTCCGATCGAACATTGGAGCTCGCTTTGGACTTTGACCTTCGTCTCCGAACTTTAATTGCAGTTTCTGACAATTAGTTGCTCCAACATAGAAATAACAGGCTTAAAAGAGATCGTCAACCCTCTTGAGCGGCAGGAGTGCGGAGATCCGATTTGCGACTCCAGATAGTAAGCCCTGTAGGGTCAGGTCGGTACCCCTTAAACAACAGACTGGCAACATAACCAGTGAGGAAGAGGATAAAGTGGCTGAACACTCCGATCATTATCGGGTGCATAGTGAAATTTATGCCAAGGTCAATTCCGAGCGGTCCGGTGATAGTTGCCCATAGAATGAACGTCAGGCATATAGCGGTCCCGATGTAAGCACCTCGCCGAGTCGCTCGAGTGCTCAGAAATCCTAGAGCAAAGAGTCCCAGCATGCCGCCCGAAAAAATCATTCCGAGAGTTACGATCAGTTCTATCAGCGCTTTGGCGCGAGCCGATATGAGTACCAGAGCGACTAACACACACAGGAGCCCGGTGATGCAGACGGCGCTACGTCCGAAGAGAAGGCGGCTTCGCTCAGAAGAATTTGGGCGCGCGCGCACGAAATAGTCCTGCGTGACCACGGTCCCGACGCTGTTCAGATCAGAGCTTACTGATGAATTGCAGGCCGAGAGTATGGCCGCGAGAATGAGACCGACCAGTCCGGGAGGCAACTGGGTGCTGATAAAGTAAGGCAGAATATTATCCGGCTTCTCAAGTACTTCCGGTGGGATAAATTGCGAAGATAGTTGATAGAAGCCCCAGAGACAGGAGCCGATGAAGGCAAAGGTCAGCCAGATGGGTACACAGGATAAAGCTCCCGCCATGACACCCCTCTGCGCTTCTCGGTCTGAGCCGGCCATCAGGTAACGTTGGACCATGTTTGGTTCGGTCATGTACGACCGGCCAAAATGCAAGATGCCTGAGAGCGCAAGAATCCAGAAGGTCGGCTGAGAACTAAAAAGACTCTGCCAGGTTAGAGTTAGATCACCGAACCCAAATTTGCCTCCAGCATAGGCGGTGGAGACGACTGCGGCCGGCCCGCCGTCGGCTCGTAAGAGAATCACCATGAGGACTGTTAGAGCGCCAACGGCAAGCACCAGGCCTTGCAAGACATCCGTGTAAACTACAGCTTCAAGACCACCGACCAGCGTATAGAGTACGGTGAAGATACCGATGCTGATAATTACCATTCGAATATCCCAACCAGTCACAACTTCAACCGCAATGGCGGTCAATAACAGGGTGAAGCCAAGGTCGATTGTCCTGAGAAGGAGAAATCCTGTGGAACCGTAAATCCGAGCGAAAAAGCCAAAGCGCTTTTCCAGATACTCGTAGCTACTCATCTTTACAACTCGCCGGTAGAACGGAACCACGTAGATCACCACGAAAATCAGAACCAGTGGGACCATCAGGTTCGGTACTATCAGCCACCAGTTGCGAGCGAAGGCAGCGCCAGGATGAGCTACAAAACTCACACTGCTGATTACAGTGCCAACGACTGCGAAGCCGACGATCCACCCGGGCATGCTGCGATTCGCGAGAAAGTAGTCGTCGGTCGTCCGCTTTTTTCTACGTGCCGCCCAGAGTCCTATTGACGCGACCGTCAGGAAATAAGCCGCCACGACGAGATAGTCGAGAATGTGTCTTGAATGCATTTCGCCTGACACGGAAAAGAAGTTATCTCTTCCTTTTAGAAGCTTTGGCGATAGCTCGTTCGGCAAGTGGGGCCATCACCGCGTAGCCCCTATCGTTTGGGTGGAGACCGTCGGCACTCAGTTCAGCTTTCAAAAACCCATTTTCGTCAGCCATCGCGGAATGGTAATCGAGATACGTCAAACCATTCTTAGCCGCGTAGGTTTTCATCCAGCCGTTGAGAGCTTTAATTTGCTCTGGGGGCCTGCTCGGTGTGCGAATAGCGGGCTTCCCATCCTTCTCCTTCCCGTA
>JACCSP010000058.1 GCA_013812905.1 Pyrinomonadaceae bacterium | reverse complement strand
CCAAGGTGACAATGCGGGCAGCGAGCGGATGCTGGCGCAGGCGTCGCGAGCGCAGTCAGCGGCGAGTTAGGAACTGAGTCGACGGCGGCGGTGGCAGTCGCTGCGCCCAGCAGAGTACGTGCTTGCGCGAGTTGCGCGCGACAAGTGGGACTCCAGAGGCCGTAGTAACGCACCTTGGCACAACCGCGCGGCAGCACGTGCAAGAGGAAGCGGTGGATGAACTTCGCGGCCGGGAGGGTGACGTGGTGCAGTTGCTGGCTTTGATTGTTACGATAACGAAAAGTGACCGCACCATTCTCGAATCGTTCCAGCCGGCTATTGCTGATAGCGACGCGAAAGATGTAGCGGGCGAGGTAGTTGAGCACCTGCCGGCCTGATCCGGCGGCCTTGCAATCCACCACCCAGTTTTTCTTCCAGACCTGACGCGGTAGGTGGTCAAGCAAACCCGCCTTTTTCAGCGCCGCACACAACTTGGCGCGAAAGATTATCGCCAACGCTCCTTCGTGCACTAAGTAGTCTGCCTGCCTGGCCGGCAGCCACTCTTTGCCGTCAAGTGAGAGTCCGCCGCTGGTGACCAGCATATGCACATGTGGATGGTAGCGCATGTCCCTGGTCCAGGTGTGCAGCACGGCCACGAAGCCCAGCCGACCGCCCACGAAGTGCGGATCCAGCGCCAGTTTCTGCAAGGCCGCGGCGGCCGCGCGCATGAGCAAGCCATACACCTTTTTCTGATTCCCAAACGCCAGTGGGCGTAACTCTTGTGGCAGGGTAAAGGTGACCAGAAAATACGGGCAGGGCAACAAGCGCGTTTCTTGTTGCGCTAGCCAGCGCTCAGTCTGGTCCCCATGACACTTGGGACAGTGCCTGTTGCGGCAGGAGTGATAGGCATAGACCTGCCTGTCGCAATGGTCACACTGTTTCAGATGGCCGCCAAAGTAGGCCGTACGACACGCCTCGATATCCTGCATGGCCCTTAGCTGGCTGGGCAACAGACGCTGCTGGGCGCGATAGGCCGCACCGTGGCGGCGGAAGATGTCCGCCACCTCCAACATCAAAAGACCTCCGCGAAAAACTCAGAGGTCTTGCATCAGGTGGTTGAGCGGGTCAGTGAATGAGGCCCGCACTTCCCGGGTCAGATGCGTGTAGAGGGCCGTGGTGCGCGGACTGCGATGGCCCAGGTTGTCCTGAATCAGCCGCAGGTTGATGCGGCTTCGAGCAAATGGGTGGCGTAGGAATGGCGCAGTGAATGCACATGCGCCCGCTTGGCCAGGCCACTGCGTTTGAGCGCCGCGCGGAAGGCACTCTGCAGACTGCTGCGCGTGACCGGCCCCCCATCGTGCGCCAGGCTATGTGCCAATCCGCGGCGCGTGGGTGCGGGAAACAACCACAGCGGGGAGCGATGCGTGCACCAGTGAGCGCGTAACAGTTGCAGCGTGGGCGCGGGGAGCGGCACGTAGCGGTCTTTCTTACTTTTGCCGTGAATGTGCAAGAGCATGCGGCCACTGTCCACATCCGGCACCTGCAGCCGCGTTCCTTCCAGCAAGCGCAGTCCGCAGGCGTAGATGGTGGTCAGACAAGCGCGATAGACCGGAATACGCACCGCACGCAGAATGCGGCGCACCTCTGCGCGGCTCAAGACCACCGGCAACTTCCACTCGCGTGGCGGCCGCACAAAGCGCAGCGTGGGCCAGGGTTGTTTCAGGGTCTGTTCGTAGAAGAACTTGATGCCACAAAGGGCGATGGTCGCGGTGGGGCGTGCCAGCTGCTTCTCGTTGGCCAGATAGAGAAAGTACTGGCGCAGGTCTTCATCGCTGAGTTGGTCCGGGCTGCGGTGGTAATAAGCAGCCAGTTGCCAGACGGCGCGGGCGTAGGCCTCCTGGGTTCTTGCCGAGAGTCCGCGCAATTGCATATCCTCAAGCATCCGTTGTTGTAACGGTGACATGGCTCTAGTGGTCATGGTAGTAGCTCCTTCCGGGGAGGGGAAAAACGGTGGCTTCTTTTGCTGAGAGACACCATGGTCCTCCCCGGAAGGAATACTGTAGCCAACAGCGGAGTTATAGGAAGGCTTGCAAGGAATCAGAAACGTGAGTGATCACCCGTAGGTTTTTATCTATCCGCCCGCAGGCGGATTTAGTTCAACAAGTCATTCGAGCGGACTGCCCGCCAGCTTACCTCTCATCAAAGTTGTGTGGTTTCTTTAACGCGGCTCGTAGCGGGCGGGCAGCCGCTCAATTCCGGCGTTAGCCGTTTTCTCATGCGCGTACGGAAACAGAATATGCCAAAAACCACCTTCTCTAAAAAACTGTGTGCAGGAATACTCTCAGCACTGCTCCTGTTCCTATCGCCGGCAATTGCCCAGAAGCATAATGCGTCCAAAACTCGGATGGACTCGGAACGGTTGGCGAGGATTCCCGATCGGATGAAAAGTTTCGTCGAGCAAGGAGCTATCGCCGGTGCGGTGATACTGATCGCGAAGGGCGGTCAGGTAGTCAGTTTGAAAGCGGTAGGCTTCCAGGACCTGGAAAGCAAAAAACCGATGCGGACAGATACCATCTTCGACATTAGGTCATTGACCAAACCCGTCACCGCGATTGGAATTGTGATTTTGATGGAGGAAGGTAGGCTTGCTCTAAATGATCCGGTAGAAAAATACCTTCCTGAATTCAAGGCGGCCACTCCCCCGAAGGAGGGCCAGAGGAGTCCTATCACGATCCGTCACCTGCTCACACATACCACCGGGATGCCATTCAATCGCCCGCTTGAGATCGAAAACATAACAATCAAGCGGGATCGATCTTTAGCTGATGTTGTAGCCATCTTGTCCAAGCAAGAGCCTGAGTTTGAACCCGGCAAGCAGTACAGATACTACAGCGGCGGTTTCGCCATCTTGGGACGTATTATTGAAGTGGTTTCCGGTGAACCCTATGAGCAATTTATCAAGCAACGAATCTTCGACCCACTTGGCATGAAAGACAGCTTTTTCTCTATCCCGGCTGAAAAACAGAGTCGGGTTGCATCAATCTACAGGTTGCATAACGGTAAGCTCAATAAGTGGGAGGAGATCATGGCCTACCGCCAGAATGCGAAATATCCGGGCCCGGAGTTCGGGATGTATTCAACCGCGTCAGATCTAGCTTCTCTCTGCCAGATGATGCTCAATGGCGGGACTCTTAAGGACAAGCGGATCCTTTCCGCAATGTCCGTGAAAGCGATGACAGAAAAGCAAACAACCGATATTAAGTCGGCAATCACGCAGAGGATGGCGTATCAAGGGTTGGGTTGGGGATTGAGCGGTGATCCGATGAACGATTTCCCGCTTACTTCTCCGGGAAGTTTTGGGCACAACGGAGCCTTCGGCACGATCTTTTGGGTTGACCCGAACGAAGAGCTAATTAGAATATTTCTGGCACAGCTATTCGGTTTGGGCAATGAAATCGACATCTTCATGGCGATGGCCGGTTCAGCCGTTGCAAATTAGATGGAGGTACTCGGCTTCGTCAATGCAACGCCTAACAAGCGCTTGCAGCTGACGGCGCGATAGCATGTTTCTTAAGTAAATCTCTTTCCTTCAGCTTGAATGCTGATCGCGCGCCGCAGCTGAAGCGCAGCGTTCGGTGCTTTCCTGATTTCATAACCCATGGAAAGTTTTTGCAACAAAATCGATGTCTGCGGTGTTTTAGTCAATAGAAGCGTCTGGGAGGAAAATGTTTCGATGAAGCGAATTACCGCGTCTCTGATTTATTTCTTGGGCTTT